>SLPR01000492.1 GCA_007131895.1 Bacteroidales bacterium
GGGTATCTGGTTTTAAGTAGGTATAATGAATCGACGTGTCTTTGAAATACTTACCCAATGGGCTGTCCAGGTCCAGCTTCTTCTCTTCCGACAGTTTCATGGCAGCCATGGTTGTGGCAGCCAGTTTGGTTATGGATGCAACATCATATAGGTCAGTAAGCTTTACCGGAACTTGTTGGGTGTAATCGTGGTGTCCGAAAGCTTTTTCAAAAACTATCCGTCCTTTTCGGGCCACAAAAACCTGGGCTCCCGGCATAGCGCCCCTGGCGATAGCATCCTGCATAATGCTGTCAATGGCAGAGAGTTGGTGTGCATCAAGTCCCGCTGCATCAGCTGATGCATGGACCAATACGCCACGTTTGTAAGCTTGTTCGAGCCATTCAGCTTCGAGTCTTTTCTTTTTCTGAAGGTCATCATCCAGCGAAGTAAACAAAATCAGTCTTGTATCATGATAAATATCATCCAGCATAAAGACAGAGTTTTTGGCATGGAAATACGGAATAACTTGATTATCAGATAAACCTGGGTTTAACCTGAAACGCTGAAGTTTTTTATCACTTACAAAAGAAAGCAATGCTACGCAAGTCGCAAGAGTAATTATAAAACCGGCGGGTAGAATCGTTCTAATGGAATATGTAAATGCCTTCTTCATGATTGTGTATGAATATATTTCTGGTCAATGTAAAGTTACATAAAAAGCATTAAAACAACGATAAGGAGGTTGATATTTGTGATAAGATGTGATTTGGGGCGTTGGGGGAATCCTGGCAAGGGCGTCATTGCTTTTGTGAAAATTCTGATATTATATAAAAGTTTATGCTTACCTGCAATGTTGCCAATATAAAATATGGGGCTAAAGCCCCCGGTTCTTTTAGGCTTTCGAATCCGTCAGTTAGAACTGATGGCAAGGGTTAAAGAGTAATGTATGAATACCCTGAAATGGATCAGCTTGTAAACTTTTCCTATTTTTGCCCGGAAAATGATTTGAATTATGGAAAAAAACGGAGCCCCCCAACTATATGCCCTTCTGGAAGAATTAGGCATTGACTACCAGTATTACGAGCACCCACCGGCACCCACCATCGAAGAGGCCGTGAAATACTGGAAAGACCTGGATGCCACGCACTGCAAAAATCTTTTCTTTCGCAATCATAAAGGAAACCGCCATTACCTGGTCATTCTCGACCACCGCCAGGAGCTCAATATCCGCGATCTGGAGCAACGGCTCAAGCAAGGCAAGCTCACTTTTGCCTCGCCCAAAAGGATGATGAAATACCTGGGCATTACACCCGGTTCGGTAAGTCCGCTGGCTTTAATTCATGATGAAGAAAAGCATGTGCATGTTTTTCTTGATGAAAGGTTGAAAGAAAGTAGCACCATCAGTTTTCACCCATGCATCAACACCGCTTCACTGGTTATTTCCTGGGAGGATTTTCTTAAGTTCCTGCATCAGCAGGGAAATAGCTATGAGTACGTGAAGATGTATGATGAACTGAGCCATGACAATAACCATTCACGCGGATGATAATAATTCGCACCGAGCTGAAATAGTTGTGTCAACTGTTAGCTGGCGAGCTGCATCTGACCTATTTAATCAAATTTTAAACAGATGAATAGCAGGTTGTAATTCAGGTAAGATCAATCACCGGGTCATCTGCATTAAGCCCGCGGTTGATAAAGTCATTGAGTGGTTTTACTTTTTTCAGGATTTGCACTACTTCGTCTATTCCTCCTGGTTCGGACAGTATTTTTGCAGGCAATGGTCTGGAAGCAGTAAAGCTTTTGTATTTCAACAGCTCAATGGCCGGATGGTCTGCCTGAAAACCTTTGGGTGGACGGGTAAGCAGATACTTTTCATCCTTGTCAAGGCCGTCAAAGGTTTGGGCAAAATCTTTAGCGGCAAGAATTTCTTCCAGGTCTTCATGGAAAGCTGAAATTTCTTCCCTTATTTTCTTCAATGCCTCGCTGCCGGGCATATAGATTCCTCCGCCGGCAAATGAGCCTTCCGCTTCATCCAGGTGTACATAATAAGCGGCATACTCCAACCTCCTGCCGTATGGACTCATGATAATGCTCCTATGGGTTTTGTAGGGCGTTTTATCTTTGGAAAAACGAATGTCGCGGTTGATGCGGAAAGTACAGTCTTTAATCTGCAAGTGACCCAGGGAAGGGTCAACTTTCTGCATCCTGAGCAAAAGTTCTCCCACCAACCGATGATAGTCCTTTTTGACTTTCTCATATCGATCCCTGTTCCGGTCAAACCATTCTTTGTGGTTGTTTTCTCTGAGTTCGCGAAAGAATTCCAGTGTTTCAGAATTGAGCATACAAGATTTATTTGAGATTTAGAAAGCAGGTTGAAGTTGAACTGTTTCTAATAAGTGCTGAAACTAATTATTTTGCTGAGACTAAGTTAATTTAAATCCTCAAATAATTCCAATACAATACACTGCAGAGACAAATGTAAATTTTGGAGCTACAGCCAATCTTGTAATTTTTGCAGGTGAAGAGATAACTAATACCGGAGCTGCAAATCTCAAGCCTGATGAAAACCTCACCGGCTGTAAATTCGTGTACCCTGCTAATTCCGTCACTCCATATGTGGCTGTGGTTTTTAACCTAATAGTAGTGTTCTCTAATGTCTTAAAATCAGTACCTTTACAAAAA
>SLPR01000508.1 GCA_007131895.1 Bacteroidales bacterium
AAAGAAGGGGTCGTAAAGCTCAACCTTATAATTCTCATCAAACAAAAGCTTTGCGGCCACAGGGCCAGTGCCCGCACCGAAATCCAGCCCATGATGCTTCTCAGTAAAATACGTTTTAACTGCCTCTACGATAGGGCTCACAAAATTTTGATATCCAGGGTTGTTTACATCATTATGGTGTTCTTCATATCTTGACTTTTCTGCTGCTTTGTCCGGAATTAAATCATTTGGAGGGAAAATTGCATGACAATGAGTGCAGGTATACCAGATTCTTTTTTTCCATTGAAAGAAATCTTCAGAAGTTCCATTGCACAGAGGACATGGTTTTGATTTTGTCATTTGCCTTTAAGAAGTTGATTGGTGTGTTTTGTATCTGAATCTAATAACAAAGATACCCAAAAGTTCTGGCACTTAATCAACCCATCAAATGTGCTGATAATAGATTTTAAGGCGCCAAGGTGTGAATTATTTTTCATCCTTTGGGGTTTTCTTCATCAGTTTGTGAAGTTTGAATACATTGAGTATTGCTAAAAACTGAACTATCAAATAGTTCTTATGGAAAATCTGATTTTCAGGCAAACTATTTGTATTTTTGGAAATATGCCGGAACTGTTATCATCCTATAACCGTAACATTTGTTTTCTGGCTTAAAACAGCTTAAAAAATGGGCACACACAACAAATCCAAATCAGAGAAAAGCATCAAAGCAAAAGTGTTTTTGAGCTATGCGCTTATGGTGGTACTGATTACTACTCTACTGTATTTTACGCTGGACAGTTTCCAAAAGCTGACCCGCTCAACAGATACACTTGCCCAGCCCAATCCCCGCATTGCATTATTGCACGACATCATTTTTTCCATCTATAATGCTGAAAGCAATATCAGAGCCTATACCCTCAATGAAAGAGAAAGCTACCTGGATGCCTATTTTGATGAGCTTTCAGTTATCAATGAAAGGGTTGACTCACTTTACATGCTGGCCGAAAAGGATGCTTTTATTATTGAAACCATCGATTCTATCAATCTGCAATTGCTTAACAAAACAAGGCTGCTTGATCAGTTTATTCAAATCAAAAGGTTCGACCAAAGCTCCGTGCTATATGAAAAAGCGCTTGAGGAAATTTTAAAGGTAACCGAACAGGAAGCAAGGGTAAGAGAGGTTACCCATCAGAGCATTACCGGTTTGTCTCCCTCCGATACTGTGACCTTTAACAACGAGGATATCAGCCGCGAAAAAGACAATTTCTTTGCAAGAGTGAAGAATTTTTTTACTGGCAGAAGCGAAGACGAAAGCGAAGATAGAGAGCAAAGAGAAGAAGAAAGGAAAAAGGCTGAAAGGAGAGAGGCAGAAGAGTTGGTTCATCAAATACAAACCGACTCCATTATCATGGTTTACCGCGATACTGAAGAGTTGAAAACAGAGATTGAAAGCACCATGACCCGAATGATGGAATCCGTGCTGGCAAGGCAGCAAAACAATCGAAGAATGGAAAACAATGTGTTGCTAGAGGATAAAAAAGTAATGGACAGGATTTGGCACTACATTACCATGTTGGAGGACTATGAAAGAGCAAATGTTGTAAGAGAGGCCAATGAAGCGCATGCCACTGTTAATCTAACTACAGAAAGAATTTTAGTAATCGTTGTTATTGCACTGATAATACTGATGCTTTTCTCGTGGTTGTTTGTGAATGATATAAACAAAAGCCGGTATTATAAAAAACAGTTACTCAGGGAGAAGGACAGGGCAGAAGAACTTGTTCAGGTCAAACAACGTTTTATGGCCAATATGAGCCATGAAATACGCACGCCTCTCAACAGTATCATTGGCTTTAGCAGGGAGTTGCAAAAGAACGAAACCAGGGAGAATACCGGAACCTTCTCCAAGGCCATACACCAGTCTTCTGTACATTTACTGGGAATTGTAAATGATATTCTTGATTTTTCCAAAATTGAAGCGGGCAGGATTGAATTAAAAGTTAAACCCCTTAATCTTAAAGAAATATCAGATGAGGTTTACAATACACTTTCAGTAATGGCTTCTGAAAAAAGTATTGATTTTACTATCGACAATAAGGAATTGAAAAATCCCGATGTATTGGGCGATGCCTTGAGAATCAAGCAGATTTTGCTCAATATTGGTTCCAATGCCATAAAGTTTACCCATAAAGGTTCTGTTAAAATATCTCTTTCTGATTTTGTGCGAAAGGATAATCCTGATATGACCTACCTGCACATGCGAATTGCTGATACAGGTATTGGGATTGCAAAGGAAGACCAGGAAAAGATTTTTGATGAATTTGCCCAAAGTGACAGCCAGGCAACAAGGCACCATGGAGGAACCGGTCTTGGGCTTTCTATCAGTAAAAAGCTGGTGGATGTAATGGATGGAAGTATTGAATTGTTTAGCCAGAAAGGAGAAGGTTCTGTGTTTTCTGTTCATTTACCCCTGAAAATTTCCGAAAGTCCTGTTACATCAATTTCAAGGCAGCATGCGACAATACAAGCTGATACCAGGGCTTCCATTTTAATGATAGACGATGATCATCTCAACCGATTGCTTTTCAAGTCGCTGTTCAGTCCATTTAAAGGGATATCGTTTTTTGAAGCAGAAAATGCCTTACATGCCATTGAAATGCTCAACAGGCAAAAGTTCGATCTTGTTATTTCTGATTTACAGATGCCCGGAATGAGCGGGATTGAGCTGGTAAAACAAGTAAGATCTCAAATCGATGGCATCAATAACGCAACCCCTTTCCTGGCATGCACCGCCGATGTAACCTCCGAAACCATAAAAACAGCCACCCAATGTGGTATGAATGATTACCTGATAAAGCCCGTGGACGAAATATTGCTGCTGGATAAAATCCGGGTGTTGTTTAAGCAGCCCTTACCGGAAAACAATGATGATTATACAGAAAGTGAAAAATGGGAAGAGCCCGAAAGCAATAAACTATTTGATCTCAATAGCCTCAAAGCCTTTACCGGGAATGATTCCGAAGCGCTATCAACCATTTTGAGAACTTTTACCGAAGATACACGGGAGAATATTCGTAAGCTTGAGATGCAACTGGGACATTACCATGCAGCAGAACTGGCAGCCATTGTTCACAAAATGAGCAACATGTTTGAAATGCTCAAGGCCGAAAAGGCTAATGAATACCTTCGCAAACTTAATGGGTTGAAACAAAGAGAACTCTCTGAAGAAGAACTAAAGCAAAACATATCCGGATTAATCAATACAGCAGGTGAATTGGCCGATGCACTTGAAAAGGAGGTTGTTCAATCCGCTGATTAGTCCAGTGAAATGCCGTAGAGTTTAAGTTTATTGTATAGGGTTCTTCTGTCAATATTGAGCAGTCTTGCAGCTTTGGATTTGTTGAAGCGGGTTTTTTGAAGGGTTGCCAGAATGATTTCCTTTTCGGTTTTTCCGGTTTGCACTTTCAGGTTGCTTTCATCAAGTTCTGCTGTTTCGGCCTCTGATTCAGTCAGGGAAGAAAAAACAATTTCCTGAGGTAACGCATTTTTGTCAACTTCATTTCCTTTGGATAGTAGAACCGCCCTTTTGATAACGTTTTTGATCTCCCTGATGTTACCCGGCCAGCTGTAATTCAAAAGTACATTCAGTATGTTATCAGGAATGGAAGTCACCTCCTTTTCAAGCTCTTCATTGGCTTTTTCAAGAAAGTATTTTACAAACAAGAGTATGTCATCCCTGCGATCTCTCAAAGGAGGCACCAGGATGCTGAATTCATTGAGCCTGTGATAAAGGTCTTCACGAAACTTTCCGTTTTTCACCTCCTGCTGCAGGTCATCATTGGTAGCTACGAGTATTCTTACATCAATAGGGATGTCTTTGTTGCTGCCGATTTTTCTCACCTGACGCTCCTGTATGGCCCTGAGCAGTTTGATTTGAATATCGTAAGAAAGGTTGCCAATCTCATCCAAAAATATGGTGCCTTTATTGGCGGCCTCAAACTGTCCGGTTTTATCCTGTATCGCACCGGTAAAAGAACCTTTAAGGTGGCCAAAAAACTCACTTCCTGCAAGTTCTTTGGAAAGCGAGCCGCAATCTACCGCAACAAAAGGTTGCATGCTGCGCTTGCTTTTGTCATGGATTTTTCTGGCAATGTATTCTTTCCCTGTTCCGCTTTCTCCCTGAATAATCACCGAAAGGTCGGTGGATGCCACCAGGTTGATATGTTCATGTATTAACCTGGACTCCATGCTGGCAGCTTCAAGATAATTATTTGAGGGATCCTGTGGAGAAAAGCTGGTTTTTGACTGCTTGCTTTGAGTGGGAAGTTCCTGATCTTTGACATGCCTTTTCAATCCGTTTTTTATATGCAATAACAATTCATCTGGATTGACCGGTTTGGCTACATACTCATAGGCCCCGAATTTTATTGCCTGCACTGCCATACGGATATCCGCATAAGCAGTCATGAGGATCACAATGGAGTCGGGTGTTTTTTCTTTGATAATTTTCAACAGTTCTATTCCATCCTTGTCAGGTAGTCTGAAATCGGTGAGAATCACGTCATATGCGAAAGTGGAGATTTTTTCAAGTGCCTTCTGAAAAGTATATACTTCCGTGGTTTCAAAACCTTGCCTGTTCAAATATGTTTTAAGTGTAACGGTAAAGCTGATGTCATCTTCAACAATTAATATTTTCTTCATACCTTAAGATTGTTAGCCATTTCATTATACTTTTAAAACTAAAAAACAGAGTGCTCTTTTTTGCCAACCGAATATTTTACATATTACAAAAATAAGTTTAATTGTTTTATATTTGGTATGTCTGTTGCCAAAAACAACAACTAAATTGTTAAAAAAAAAAGCCATTCCGTATGTGCGGAATGGCTTGGGGAAATAAAAATACAGGTAGTGGTTATTGTGGGGGTTATTCGATGCTAACAATCAGGTATCGGGTAGTGCTCCAGAACTCAGCAGGATTTTCGATAAATATCATAGAGGCTCCTTCTTCATTGGTTTCTACCACATAACTGTTTTCAGGGTGAAGACTTAGCAGATTGGGGTTTTTCCCAGGGACATATACCTGCTCAATTTGAGAAATATCGAGCTTGTTGAAATGGTCTTTTTTTAGATTTGATTTCACAACTGTTGTTCTTCCCAGACCCAGCAATCCTCCTCTTCTGTCGATAATTTCCTGTTCGCGCAGTTCCTGCCGTGTGCCTATTACGTAATAAGCTGTATTGAGAAGTTCGGTTTTTTCTTCAATAACCTGTTGCTTCTCTGAGCGATCTTCTTCAAGTTGTTCTATGGTAGAGGCAAGTGCCTCATTGGAAATGTTCAGCTGATTCATATTGTCGCGTAATGCTCCGAGTTCCATATTGCGCTGCTCAATTTCAACTGACAGTTCGGCTACAATATTTTCAAACTCCACAATTTTTACATTGGATTCCTTTACCTGACGATTCAGTGAAGCCAGCCTTCTTCGGTTATCCTCCATGAGGTTGCTGATGGCTTCCAGGTCTGTCTCAATCTGAGCACGCATGTCTTCTCCAATGTTATCTTTGTCGCGGGTTCCCTCAGAAATGAGATTTTGACGTACCTTGATTTCATTCAGGTTTTCCCTGATTTGTGCCATGGTTTCAAAAAACTCATTCAAACTTGAGGTTTGATCTTCCGCTTGCTGACGCAATTTTTCATTTTCCTCGGTAAGTTGAGTAATTTCCTGATTCTGTTGTTCAAGTTGTTGTTGATTGCAGGAAGCCATAAACAGGCCTGCCAATACAAATACAGTTATCTTGAAGTAGCTTTTCATAATGATTGGTTTTTAATGTTTATGCACTTTCACTCAAGAAGAATTGTGCCATTAAAGAACCCTTTTGTCAGTAATCCTGTAAGTTGCAGGTTAAGAGATATTTATGTTCTGTGCAGATTTAAACAAAACTCAGCTGAGAAAAAATGGCGGGAATTAAATTTCACAGTTTGCTACAGCCAGTGTTTTGTTTTTTTGAGGTGGAATGGTTTTAAGTTTTCAAAAAGGGTCAGTAGCCAAGGTTGGGCATCAGCAGCTTTTCTGCCTCCTTGAGGGAGATCCCCTTTTTGACTGCATACAACTGCGCCTGCTCCCGGGTGATTTTCCCCAGGTTGAAATAGCGGGAACGGGGATGGGCAAAGTACCATCCTGATACAGAGGCTCCGGGAACCATGCTGTAGCCTTCGGTGAGGATTGCTCCCGTGTATTCCTGTGCATTGAGAAGCTCAAACAATTTGATTTTTTCACTGTGCTCGGGGCATGCCGGGTAGCCGCAGGCCGGGCGGATGCCTTCATATCGCTCCTTAAGCAGTTCTGCCAGGTTGAGTTTTTCCCTGGTATCGTAGGCCCAAAGCTCTTTTCTTACTTTTTCGTGTAATAATTCTGCGAAAGCCTCTGCAAGGCGATCAGCCAGCATCTTGGTCATGATGCTGTTATAGTCATCTTTGTCTTGTTTAAACTGTTCCGCCACTTCATCCGCACCATGAATTGTCACCACAAATGCTCCCAGATGGTCTGCAATTCCAGAGTCTTTGGTGGCAATATAATCAGCCAGTGAGAGGTTGAATTTTCCTGGTTCGTCTTTGATTTCCTGTATACGCAAAAAGTTGAAGCGCATTCTCTCGCGGGTACGTTCAGCATCTTTAAAGATAATGATGTCTTCCTCTTCACTATTGGCTGGAAAAATCCCTGCCACACCCTTTGCGGAAAGGGATCCGTCGGCAAAGAATTTTTGAAGCAAAGTTCTTGCATCCTCAAAAAGTTTACGTGCTTCGTGTCCTTTCACCGGGTCTTCCAGTACTTCGGGGTATTTCCCTTTTATTTCCCATCCATAAAAGAAAAAAGTCCAGTCAATGTATTCTGCAAGTTCTTCCAGGGGGAAATTGTCCAGTACATGAACTCCTGGCTGGGACGGTTGGGTTATGTTGGCCTGCTCCACCACATAGGGGAATTTCTTTTTGCGGGCCTTCTCAAGGGTAAGATATTGCTTGTGTGCATTGCGCAGGTTATAGTCTGCTACCAAATCCAGATAATTTTGTGCAGTATCCAGGATAAACTGGTTTTTGCTTTCAGAAATAAGCTGACTGCATACTTTGGCAGCCCTGGAGGCATCTTTAACATGAATGACTCCATGATCATAGGCCGGTGCAATTTTTACAGCTGTGTGCAACACGCTGGTAGTTGCCCCGCCAATAAGCAGAGGCAAAGTAAGACCCTGTTTTTTCATCTCACTGCCCACATGTACCATTTCTTCCAATGAAGGAGTGATAAGGCCGCTAAGCCCAATGATATCGACTTTTTCCTCCCGGGCAACCTGCAGAATTTTTTCGCATGGTACCATTACCCCCAAATCTATGATGTCAAAACCATTACAGGCCAGCACAACCCCCACGATGTTTTTTCCTATGTCGTGTACGTCCCCCTTTACAGTAGCAAGCAGCACCTTTCCGGCACTGGAAACGTCACCATGCTGTTGTTTTTCCTCCTCAATGAAAGGGGTGAGCCAGGCAACGGCCTTTTTCATCACCCTGGCACTTTTAACTACCTGAGGAAGAAACATCTTTCCTGAGCCAAACAAATCCCCTACCACGTTCATTCCGTCCATCAGGGGTCCTTCAATTACCTCCAATGCTTTACTCATTTGCAGACGCATCTCTTCCACATCTTTCTCTATGAATTCATCTTTTCCTTTTACCAGGGCATGGGATAATCGTTCTCGAATCGGTAAATTGCGCCATGCGTCCTTATCTTTTTCTTCTCTTTTGTTTTCCTGTTGATCTTTCACATTTTCTGCGTACAGCAGCAGGCGCTCGGTGGCATCATCTCTTCTGTTTAAAACAGCATCTTCTACCAGTCTTAAAAGTTCTTTGGGTATTTCATCATAGACCTGCAAAAGGGCCGGGTTTACAATACCCATATCCATACCGGCTCTGATGGCATGATAAAGGAAAGCAGAATGCAATGCTTCCCGTATGATATTATTGCCCCTGAATGAGAAAGAAAGGTTGCTCACCCCCCCGCTGATGTGGGCATATGGAAGGTTTTCCTTTATCCATTTGCAGGCCCTGATATAATTCAGGGCATAACTGTTGTGTTCGCTTATGCCTGTGGCAATGGCCAGCACATTGGGGTCGAAAATAATATCCTGAGGAGGGAATTCAACGATGTTCGTGAGGATTTTGTATGCCCTTTCTGCTATCTCGATTTTCCTCTCAAAGGTATCGGCTTGTCCTTTTTCATCGAAAAGCATAACAACTACTGCTGCTCCATAATGTTTTACAAGTCGGGCCTGCTTTATAAACTCTTCTTCGCCCTCTTTCATACTGATGGAGTTGACGATAGATTTTCCCTGAACACACTTGAGTCCTTCTTCTATTACGTGCCATTTGGAAGAGTCAATCATAAGAGGAACCTTAGAAATGTCGGGTTCTGCGGCAATGTAATTAAGAAAAGTGGTCATGGCTTTGGGTGCATCTATCATGGCGTCATCCATGCAAATATCGATTACCTGGGCACCGTTCTCCACCTGGTCAAGAGCGACGCTGAGCGCCTCTTCGTATTTCTCTTCCCTGATAAACCAGGCAAACTTTGCCGAGCCTGCTACATTGGTGCGTTCGCCGATATTGACAAAGTTGGAATCCGAACGTATCTCCATATGCTCAAGTCCACTCAGCATCGTGTTTGTACCCTTTGCAGGAATGGCCCTGGGAGGGAATTTCTTCGCAAGATGGGCGATTTGCTCAATGTGCTCAGGTGTTGTGCCGCAACAACCCCCGATGATGTTTACCAGTCCGTCTTCCAGGAAACCTTCTATAATATTCCCCATTATTCGTGCAGACTGATCATATTGCCCGAATTGATTGGGAAGGCCTGCATTGGGGTGGGCACTTACGGCAAAAGGGGCCATGCGGCTGAGGATCTCAAGGAAAGGTTTTAACTGTTCGGCGCCCAAAGCACAATTAAGTCCTATACTTAGAAGCTCCATGTGTGAAACAGAGGTAAGAAATGCTTCTGTGGTCTGGCCTGAGAGTGTTCGTCCGCTGGCATCGGTGATGGTGCCCGATACCATCACAGGGATTCTGATGCCTTCTTCATCCTGGTATTGATGAATGGCCATCAGGGCCGCCTTTGCATTGAGGGTATCGAAAACCGTTTCAACCATAAGAATATCTGCGCCACCGTCCATCAAACCCCGGATTTGCTCTGTGTAAGATTCTTTGAGCTGATCAAAAGAGATGGCCCGGTAGGCAGGACTGCTTACATCGGGCGACATTGATGCGGTTTTGTTGGTAGGCCCTATAGAACCGGCAACAAACCTGGGCTTGTCAGGTGTAAGGGCGGTAAACTTATCACAGGCCACGCGTGCCAGTCGTGCTCCTTCTGCATTTAGTTCGTAAACCAGATCTTCCATCTGATAGTCGGCCATGGATATGGAGGTAGAGTTGAAAGTATTGGTTTCAATGATGTCTGCACCCGCCTCTAAATAAGCTTCATGTATTTGCTGAATGATGTCTGGCTGGGTGATGGATAACAAATCATTGTTGCCTTTTATCTTTTGTTTCAGATGGGCAAACCTGTCACCCCTGAAGTCCTCCTCTTCCAGTTTATGGCGTTGGATCATCGTACCCATGGCTCCATCCAGAACGAGAATTCGTTGTTGCAATAAGTTTTTTAGCTGCAGGTATGTTGACATGGTATGTTAAGTTTGTGTGATAATGAGTAAACTGTTCATCATGGCATTTTGCCGGCACTATTTATCAAAGAGTACTTTTTCCGAAATGCGGCAAATTTGGTCTACTTTACCCATGGTGTAAATATGAACAATGTTGTGACCCTTGTCCATGAGTTCTTTTATCTGGTTGCTGGTCCATTCAACTCCCAGCTCACGTATTTCAGCATTGTCCTTGCATTTGTTCATTTCCTTTACCAGGGGAGTTGGAATGCTCAGGTTAAAGGTCCGGGGTAGAACATGAAGGTGTTCCTTGATGCTGACGGGTTTAAGCCCGGGGATGATAGGAATCTGAATACCGGCATCCCTGCATCTTTTTACGAAGTTAAAGAAAACTCCATTATCGAAAAACATCTGGGTAACAATGTACTCAGCACCTTTGTCTACTTTCTGCTTCAGGTAGAACAGGTCTTCATCTGCATTGGGCGATTCTGCATGCTTTTCAGGATACCCGGCAACACCCACAGAAAATCGGGTATGAGTAGGATTTTCAACATACTGCTCGTGATAAATACCATTGTTCATGGCGATGATTTGCTCAATCAAACCCGATGCATAGCGATGCCCCTGCGGGTTCGGTTTGAATCTTCCGGTAATCTTATCTCCATCGCCCCTTACTACCAAAAGGTTTTTAATTCCCAGAAAATCCAGGTCGATCAACGCATCTTCGGTTTCCTGCCTCGAAAATCCTCCGCAAATAATATGGGGTACAACATCCACTTTGTATCTGGCCTGAATGGCAGCAGCTATCCCTACTGTTCCAGGCCTTTTTCTCACCACCGAGGGCTTAAGACTTCCATCTGCTTGTTTTACAAATGATATTTCCTCTCTGTGATAGGTGATAT
>SLPR01000081.1 GCA_007131895.1 Bacteroidales bacterium
ATGACGATCTTGATATTCCACGTAAAATTTTTATACAGTTTCGCGAATCCAATGCTTATAAAGAGCACATGGAAAAAGAAACCATCACTTTCGAAAATCAGAAAGAGATCATATTGCGATTGCTTAAAAATCATGTCTGTGAGTTTGAGCTTTTGCATCACTTTTACGAAGAAAAATCCATTTACTGGCTTGACGACTGGGAGTTGATCAATAAAATGATAATAAAGAGCATCAAGGCAATGAACTCTGGAGCTGAAGATGCGTTTGAACTGATGAACCTGTACAAGGAGGCTGATGATAAAAAATTTGCCATTGAATTGTTTCATAAAACCATCCTCAGCGACAAAGAATTTGCACCCATGATTGCTGCAAAAACCCAGAACTGGGATATAGATAGAATTGCCCTGATGGATATCATAATTATGAAAATGGCGCTCACAGAGATCATTAAATTTCCTGAGATTCCGGTTAAGGTATCACTGAATGAGTATATTGAACTATCTAAAATGTACAGTACGCCCAAGAGTAAAATTTTTGTCAATGGTATTCTGGACAAACTGGTAGAGGAATTAATCAGTAACGAAACAATAAGTAAGCACACCACCAATTAATGTTTTATGGAAAGGCATCTGTCTGCAATAGCACTTTTTTTATTAATCTCTGTTTTTATGGTTGCATGCAAACAATCATCCGACAGCAGCCATGACTCAGGCAAAGATTCTTCTGAAAATACTGATGCTACCCCAATTGCTGAATTTCAAAAAACGACCCACGATTTCGGAAAAATCATCACCGGGGAAAGAGTGGCTTATGCTTTTCGTTTTAAAAATGCGGGCAACAGCCCATTGGTGATTACTGGAATAAGAAGCGGTTGTGGCTGCACTGTGGGAGACTACCCCAAAGACCCGGTCAGACCGGGCGAGGAAGGCAGGGTGAATGTAGTCTTCAATTCTGCCGGCAGAAGAGGTTTTCAGTCCGAATCTGTCAGGGTACTTACCAATGCTGAAGAATCTGTAATAACTTTGCGTATTACAGCAGAAGTGCTTGATCATTAAATCATATAATTTAATTTAGTAATAACAATTTTAAACACCCGATTATTATGAATTTAGTAAACATTTTATTGGCTACACCTGGCGAGGGTGGTAGCGGATTTGCGACGTTTATTCCTCTTTTGCTCATCATTGTGGTATTTTATCTTTTCTTTATTCGTCCGCAATTGAAAAAACAAAAGGAAACCAGAAAGTTCAGGGAGGCACTGAAAAAAGGAGACAAAATTATTACCATCGGTGGTATCCATGGAAGAATTATTGAAGTACAGGAAAAAACATTTACCATTGAAGTGGCACCTGAAATCAAACTCAGGATTGAAAAGTCTGCAGTGGCAATGGACGGAGCCCAGGAGCAACAGCTTTCTGAAAAAAAATAACCCTCTATTTTTGTACCCAAAGGACTGTTTTAATTTCAAAATTCGGCTATTGCTGCAGATTTTTTTCTCCGGGCAGGTTTACTTCAATAATCCCCCGGCTAGGAAACCGGCAAAGCTGAATTCAGATTAAAACAGTCCTTTTACATTAATCCATTAAAAGCGTCTTTGCTACCATGAATATCAGGACATGGACAAATACCGGCAACACCCCCGAAAACAGAAGCAAGGCACTGACTTTCCTGGTTTGCTTCATTTTCAGCTTTACAGCATGGCTTTTTATCAAGCTATCCAGTGAGGCTTCTACGGTTGTTCCGGTAGAGCTACATGTTACAAATATCCCCGGGAACCTTTTGTTTACGCATCAGTCAGACAGCATTTTTGCTCTTTCGGTTAAAACCACCGGAATAAAGATTCTCACGTCCCGAAACCTGCGCCGAACCCAAAGACTTGAAACCGACTTTTCCACATTGCAAAACCTGAGAAATGAAGCCGGAAACCAGTATTTTTTCACTGCTCCCCAGGCGGAAGTAAGGTTTTCTGTGCTTAATGAAATTCCCCGCCCAGACCTGAGAGCTCATCCTGACACCATTTTCTTCACTGCCAGCGAGGCATTCAGAAAAAAAGTTCCTGTAATAGTTCAAAAAGACCTGGACCTGAGACCTGGCTTCCAGATTTATGATTATCCTTCAACAATTCCTGACTCAGTATATGTTTCGGGACCCGTCAACCTGCAGGACTCCATAATGTACGTTACAACCCAACAGCTCAATGTAAAACAGGTTGATAAAAACATTGAAACCTCCTTGCCTCTCATCACCCCATACCCCAACAGGCAGGTTTCTTTATCAAACCAGTCTGTGGATGTAAAAATTACCATTGAAGAATTTACCGAGGCAACAGCAGAGCTACCCCTGAAAATTGATTGCCCCCGTATTGAGGCTCTAAATGAAACCAACCGTCTTTTGCTGTTCCCGGAAAAAGTTACCGTTTTTTATCTCGTCGCACTAAGGGATGTCAGGGCTATTACACCTGATATGTTTGAAGCAAAAGTAAACTGCCCAGACATTGATGCACAGGGAACCACCCGGTTAAAAACACGAATCAGCGAATATCCCGGCCTGGTAGAAATTATCAGGTTAAGACCTCCGGAAGTAGAATATATTTGGATCAAAAACGAATAGAAACCAACTTCAAATAATTTCATCATGCGAAAAGTTGCAGTAACAGGCA
>SLPR01000515.1 GCA_007131895.1 Bacteroidales bacterium
GATGCTACCCCCTTTTTGAATTATCTTGGGAATATGGCCAATGGCACCATGGGGAATTCTCTCAACCTGGGCGATAACAGGCTTTACTTCCGGTACTTTTTAACTCAAAATGCTGCTGTAAGACTTAGCTTACAAATGGGGATCAACAAATTAAGCACCATTTTTATGGTGCAGGATGATAATGCCTTCGTAAATGACCCCCTCAGCAACCTGCAGGTAGAAGACAGGAGAACGTATTTCAACAACGACATTTCTCTGCGGGCAGGGTATCAGCATTTTATCGGTGAAAACCGGTTGCGCGGGTTCGTGGGAGGAGACCTTGGATACGGATACAACAAGGTTTATTATCTTTTTGAGTATGGCAATGTGATGAACGAACAAAACCCGGCCCCAACAAGGGTAATAAACTGGAATAACGGCTTAACCGGCAATACCACCCAAAGACCCCTGGAAAATGTTTCCAGTACTACCAATTCTATCCTGGCAGGAATATTTACCGGAGCTGAATACTTTTTGATTCCACAATTTGCCCTGGGACTCGAACTGGGATTAAGCTACGGGCTGAGTATCCCCGGGAAAAACTTTGAGATATATGAGAATATGGTGGGAAGTGAACTGGTAGAAATGACCCGGGTTACAGGCCGTGGGACACGCAGCAGGGCAATCTACAGCACCACTCCCTACACTTATGGCAACCTTTACCTGGTTTTTCACTTTTAATGGAAGGATATTTTGAGAAATAAATCAGGAAGAAAGTGCCGGTTTACAGCAGTCTTTGCAGATAAAACAAGATTGTTTCCGGTATAAGTATATATTTTAACACTTTGCAAAATGCTGAATATCAGTATAACTGCGTTTGGACTATCTCTAATCGGTAAAAAAAAATATCACGGGAGGATCAGGTAAAGAATTATTTCTATCTTTACACTCCAAAACATGCTTAACAAGCTTGATTTTATTAATTATCTAACAAATCAAATTTTCATTAACTAAAACATTACAATCATGAAGAAAATTTTTACGTTTATTTTAGTTTTATTCACTGTGGTTTCCTTTGCACATAATGGGGGGATAGCACTTGAAAAAAGTTCAAAACTCAGCACTTCCCAGAAAACTGATAACGTTATTTTTCCCGAATGCTGGGAAGACTTAACACAAATTGCGTTTTACAGATGGACCGACGCTGATGGAAATCCACTGGGATGGATTTTAGGCACAAACACTTACAATGATGCTGCTGTTGCTCAGGTTTTTGAAAATGATGAAACTCTTTATTTAGAAGGTGCACATTTTTGGATTGCCATAAAAGGGCCTGGGTCGGGTGATATTGTTTTCAGCATAAATGAATTTGCTGACGGTTCTGTCGGTGAAGTAATATCATCTGTAACTATGCCATTAGCTGAAGTAGAGGCTTATATGGCAGATGGATTAACGCCCGCAGACTTTACCAATTCGATGTATGTGGAATTTGAAAATCTGGTTGAAGTTACTTCGGACTTTGCATTGGTAATTAATCATTCGGGAGTTACATATAGTGCACACGGCGATGGTATTGCAATTGTATCGAATCACCTTTCCGAACCTTGTAATGCAGGACAGGTATTAATTCAGGATGCTGCTGGGGACTGGACTGTCACCACAGATGTAAATGCGAATTTAAGATTTGTTTCAGCTATGTTCCCTGTAGTAGGAGAACCAACAACGCCTGGAGACGACTACATGGTTACCTTCCGCGTAAACATGGGCCCCGCAACCGTTGACGGTTTTGACCCTGCTGTTCACAACGTATTTGTAACCGGTGACTTTTTAGGCTGGGCTGAGCCCGGAACTGAAGGCTCTCTTGAGCTTACTCTGGAAGCACCCACCAAAGAAGAAGTGGTTATCTGGGAAGAGCACTTTGGCGATGCTGATCCTTCAGGTTTTCTGCCTGGTGGCTGGACCCAAATGAAAGCTGACAATGCCCTTGGCAATAACCTTCAGGAATTAGCAACCGGTGATACCCGCTGGTGGAGATATTCTGAAGCCTATGATTTGGGTTATACTAGTGGTTTCCATCCAGAATGGATTCACACTGGTGAAGCTTCTATGCACATCAACTGGAATGTGGAAGATGAGCAAAATGTTTATGCCATAACTCCTACCATGGAGCTTCCTGAAGCGGAAGATATGTATATTGAATTCTGGATGTATTTCCCCTCTGACTGGCATACTGAACTAGATGTTTTGATGTCAGTGGATGGTGGTGCATGGTTTTTACTGGAAGGCTTCAACTCAACAGATCACGAAAACCTGTATGACGAAGCTATCGTAATTGATATTACCGGACAAGAAGGAACTGCACAATTTGCATTTGTATACAAGTGGACAGATGGAATTCAGATGAACATAGATGCCATTAAAGTTTATGGTACTGTTGGTGATGATCCTCAACCCGACGATGTATTCTTCTCAGCTACTGTTGAAGTTGAAGCTGGAACTATAGAATATAAGTATTTCTCTAACTATATTGATGAAGGCTGGGATGGCGGCGAATGGGACGGCGAACCAAATCGTACTGCTACCATTGATGCAGACGTAACCCTCAACGATGTTTTTGGATTACAAGTGTCTGTACAAAATGTACTTGCTGAATCAGGACTCAACCTGTTCC
>SLPR01000086.1 GCA_007131895.1 Bacteroidales bacterium
TAAGGTTCTTCCCTTGTGCAGGAGCTGCCATTAATACTGCAACCCTGAAATTTTTCCATGCCGTTGGGCTGTTTGTCAATTACGGCTATGGCGCTACCGAAACTACAGCTACTGTTTCGTGTTTCAGGGATGATGAGTACTTTTTTGGAACCTGTGGCACGGTAATGCCGGGAATCGAAGTTAAGATTGGCGAAAACAGTGAAATACTGGTTAAAGGCAGAACGGTTTTTTACGGATATTATAAAAAAGAAAAAGAGTCTGCAGAGGTACTTAAAGACGGCTGGTTCTTCACCGGTGATGAAGGATATCTCGATGATCAGAACAACCTGATAATGGTTGATCGCATCAAGGATTTGATGAAAACCTCTGTGGGTAAATATGTTTCTCCCCAAAAACTGGAAATGCTTCTATCGCAGGATGAGCTGGTGGAGCAAATTGTTGTGGTAGGCGATAACCGACAGTACGTGAGTGCTTTGGTTGTGCCGGTGATGGATAAACTTGCGGAGCTGGCCAAAGCACATAACATTTCTTTTGATGAACCCAAAGAACTGGTTCAAAATGAAAAGATAGTGCAGCTTGTGCAAAGTCGTTTTGATGCATTACAGCAAAGCATAACTCCTTACGAAAGGGTGGTGAAGATCACATTACTGGCAGAACCCTTTACCATTGAGGCTGGTACCATGACCAGTACGCTCAAATTGAAAAGAAATGCCATTGAACGCTACTACAGCAAGCTGGTGGAGAAAATGTACGAGAATTAGTCCTGATTGATTTCGGGTTTGTGTTTCCATCGCTTATGGGTCCACAGCCAGCTTGAAGGGTTTTGCCTGATAAAGGTTTCCAACTTTGCAACATACCGGGAGGTTATCTCTCCCGGTTTGCATGCCATAGGATTTTCCACAAGCACAGAAAGGGTGAGTTCATACATCCCTCTTTTCACTCTGTTGATTTCGGTGAAGATTACAGGATAATGATTATTGACAGCATGCTTCTCGGGGCCGTGCAAAAAGGCGGTTGGCCGGCCGAGAAATTGTTGCCATATGGCCTGGGAAACCCTGGTGGGATTCTGGTCCGCAGCCATCAGGAAGACGGTGGGTGTCCCCTTTTGCCTTTCAAAACTCAGGCTCGTCTGTTTGATGGGTGCCAGCAAGGTGCCGAATTTCGAACGGCTGTATCTTATAAAACGGTCTATAAACGTGTTTTTGATGGTTTTGTAAAACCCCAGAATCTGGTAGGGAGTCTGGAGTCCTGCCGATAAACTTCCCCATTCCCAGTTGCCGATATGGCCCGTTACAAGGATCAGACTTTGTCCCCGGGCATGATAAGGAGCAATCAGCTCAGGATTGAGTACTTTGTGACGTTTTATGATGCTTGCCCTGCTCATGCTGAAACTTTTTATTCCCTCCAGCAATATATCGGCAAGGTTGCGGTAAATCTCCCTGATGATTTTATCCTTTTCTTCGGTTGTAAGCGAGAGGTTCGATTGCGAAAGATTGTCTTTTACCACCTGCAATCTGTATTTTATTACCCTTCTCAACAGCCATGCAAAGAAGTCTGCCACAAAGTATAAAATCCTGAAGGGCATTATCGCTATGAGTCCTACGAAAAAAAGGAAAAACAGGTAGTTGATGAATTGAATGCTTTTTTTTATCATTTGAGTTATTTTGACAGAAGATTAAAACAGGCAAAAGGTTAATCGTTCACTGCGGCGGGTTTGTAGCCGGCTTCCTTCAGCACATGCAACAGCGCCTGTGGGGCTTCACTTATTTCAATATTTTTTTTCAATATCTTTTGTCCTTTGTAAAGATGCAGTTTGCCTGCACCTGTGCCCACAAAGCCAAAATCAGCATCGGCCATTTCTCCGGGACCATTCACCACGCAGCCCATCACGGCAATCTTTAATCCCGGCCATCCCTGGGCCACTTTTTGCACCTGTTTCAATACCGATTGAAGATCGAAGGAGGTGCGGGCACAGGTGGGACACGAAATAAATTCTGTCTTTGTAATTCTCAATCCTGCCGACTGCAAAAAACCAAAGGCAATGCCTGTCACATCTTCCTTTAAGAACGGAGCATGTATCCAGATACCCTGGATTTTCTTTTCCATCAGATAATTGCCGGCAAACATAGCAAAATGACTGATCAGCTCGTCGCTGTCGGCTGTTTGAAAGTTTCTTCTGAGAATCAATGGCACCTGGTGTTGCTGTGAGAATGCAACCCATGCATCCAGATTTACCTCTTCGTTGCAGGAGTTCATGTCGGCCACAATCCCCAGGAATCTTTTGTCATTTATGGCCGGGGTAAGGCGTATGTTACCAGTGCAGCAACCTCTGATAAAAAATCCTGTGATATTTGAAGTAAGTACAGGTGTTTCCTCATTGCTTAATTCTGTAAGTATTGCGGCAGACTGTCCTGTAAGGTTTTTCGCTGTTTCAGGGGCTACGAGCCATTGCTTGCCACACAGGGGAATGGCTGAAGTTGGGGTTGTGGTAAAACAATAGTCTGCCGGCAAATCTGTTTTTCCTGATGCCTTAATGGAAGTTGTTACCAGGGGTAGGTTTCTTCTTGATGTTGTTTGAGCATCGCAGTTCTCGTCAATAACAACGGCCTTGAGTTTATCTTCCGTCACCAGGATTTCCGGGGAATAAAAATCCGATTTTTTCAGGTGGTAGCCTCTTTTGTTAGCTGTTTGAGTAAAAGGAATCTGATAAACCGATGATAATTTTGCGGCAAAAGGGATTTCCCGTTCGGGGTCTTCGGTAAGGCTTACCCTGAGTGTGTCACCGATACCTTTATTGAGCAGGCTGCAGATGCCCAGGGCCGATTTTATCCTTCCGTTTTCTCCTTCACCGGCTTCGGTTATCCCGATGTGTAAGGGATACGTCATCTGGTTTTCGATCATCAATTCCACCATTCGCTCATAAGCCTGCACCATAACAATGGGTTTGCTTGCCTTGAGCGAAATGACAAGCTGGTGAAAATCCAGTTCGCGAAATGCTTCCAGAAACTCAAGAGTTGCCTGTACCATTCCTTCCGGAGAATTTCCAAAACGGCTTATAATTGCCGGGGAAAGAGAGCCAAGGTTGGTGCCGATGCGGATGGCCGTTCCGTGCTTTTTGCAGGTTTGCACCAGAGGTTTTAACCGGGTGTAGAGCTGTTCTTTCTCTCTGGCAAGATCTTCCTTCGCAATATGGGTTTTGATCCGGGAGGCTCCGCCGGTGTAATTGCCGGGGTTGATTCTGACCTTTTCCACATACTTTGCAGCTGTATGGGCCACTTCTGCATTGAAATGAATGTCAGCAATCAAGGGATGGTTGAAACCCGCCTTTCGAATTCCACTTTTAATTTCTTTGAGCGCTTCTGCAGCCCGAATATTGGGAGCAGAAATCCGCACATAATCAGCTCCGGCTTCAATGATCCTGATGCTTTGGGCAATCGTTGCCTCAACATCAAGGGTGTTGGTATTGGTCATGGATTGCAACCTGATGGGGTTTAAACCCCCAAGAGGCCTTTCTCCAATGATTATTTCATGGCTCGGGAATCTGGTGATGCGGAAAAAATCCCTCATTATCATACTTTACACTAATTTGCCTATCGTATATTTAGGGCAAAGGTACTACAATGGGTGGTATTTTAAGAATATTTAAACAATATAGATTGATGGTGGTTTATTGTAAATAAACGTATTTAAACTATCTTTAGTGCATTAAATACAGCCAATTGACCATAGAATTGTTCAATCAACTATTCACCAAAAACCAAAACACAATGGAGTATCATGGATTAAAAGTGGAAGTAAAAGACAAGATTGCATTGATTACCCTGTCGCGACCTGAGGCCTTGAATGCTTTGAATTCGGAAGTAATATCATCTTTTAACCTGGCGGTAAAGGAGCTTTCTCAGAACAAAGATATCAGGGCGTTGATTATCACCGGTGAAGGCAAAGCTTTTATTGCAGGGGCAGATATCAAGGAACTCTCAAAAATGAAACCGGATGCGGCCTATACTTTTTCCCGAAAAGGTCAGCAGGCCTTTGACCGCCTGGAACAAATGGATATTCCGGTAATAGCTGCTGTAAATGGTTTTGCTCTTGGAGGGGGCTGCGAGCTGGCCATGGCGTGCGATATGAGAATTGCCTCTACCACAGCCAAGTTTGGGATGCCCGAAGTAACCCTGGGACTTATGCCCGGGTTTGCAGGTACTCAGAGACTCACCAGGCTAATCGGCTATTCCAATGCCATGTATCTGATGAGTACTGCTGAAACGGTTACTGCAGAAGAAGCTCTCAGGCTGGGACTGGTGCAGATTGTAGCTGAGCCGCACCAGTTAATGGAAATAAGTTTTGAGGTAGCCGGGAAGATTGCTTCCAATGGTAAGTATGCCGTAAAAGCGGTAAAGGAGCTGGCAAGGAAAAGCACTTATACAGCCATGGAGTTTGGAAGTGAACTTGAATCGGAAGCCTTTGCAGGTTTGTTTGACAGACCAGAGGCAGATGAAGGGATGCAGGCTTTCATGGAAAAGCGTAAACCCAAATGGAAAAACTGATTGGGTTTGGCAGGGATTTCTTCCTATCCTTGCAATTTCTTTATTCCTTGAATTTATAATGATAAAGTTGATGTAGTATGGCAATGAATTACCTGGAAAAACTGGAGAACGTAACTGTGTTGGGGGCCGCGGGTAAAATGGGACGTGGCATATTACTGCTTACAGCCATGGAAATGCTCAATCAGAAGTTCAAACCGGAAAACCATAAGCGTCAGTTTGTTCTTTATGCCATGGATGTTAGCAATACAGCCCTGGATGAACTAATGAAGTACATTGAAGGCCAGGCACTTAAGTATGCAGAAAAGAACATTGTAACCCTCCGCAAACAATACCATCATCGCAAGGACCTGATTGACAATGAGGAGATTATCCTGGAGTATGTCCGGAATCTAACGGAACTCATCCGGCCCGGAACCCGCATTGAGCCTGCTTTTGACTCCCGTATTATTTTTGAAGCGGTAAGTGAGCGACCTGACCTTAAGGTGGACCTGATGGTTACCATTAACCGCAATAGCCGGCTGCGGCCCTGGTTCTTTTCCAATACCTCTTCTATCCCCATTCTTTGGCTGGATGAACACGCTGGCCTGGAAGGACGTATCATGGGTGTCCATTTTTACAATCCTCCACCGGTGAAAAAACTCGTTGAAGTGATAAAAACAGAATCAACCAACCCCGGATTGTCTTATTTTGTGGCAGAGTTTGTTAAGAATACAGGGAAAATCGTTGTGCCTTCCTACGATGTGGCTGGTTTTATCGGTAATGGCTATTTTATGCGCGATATCCTTTTCGCGGAATCATTGGTCAATGAATTGGAGAAAGATTTCAGTTTTTCTGAAGCCGTTTATATAGTGAATAAGGTCAGCAGGGATTTTTTGCTACGTCCTATGGGAATTTTTCAGCTTACTGATTATGTGGGTATTGATGTGGTACAATTTATCATGTCGGTAATGAATTCGTATATCACAGACGAAAATTTTCATTCGTCTTTTGTTGACAAGATGGTTGTGTTGGGAAGTCATGGCGGTCAATACCCGGATGGGTCACCCAAAAATGGACTTTTCAGTTATGAAAAAGGGAGGATAACCGGAGTGTTTGATATAGGAAAGAAACGGTATCTCAATCTGAGTGAGGTTGCTCCGCCGGGCGATGAATACATTGGTTTGTTACCGGTTTCCTGGAAACCCTGGAAAGAGTTAATCCGCCATCCGCACAAGGGAAGTCTTTTGAGCGTTTATTTTGATGAGTTGAAAGAAATGTCTTCTCCCGGTGCTATGATGGCAAAAGATTATCTCCGCAAATACAAAGAAATAGGTATGGGACTGGTGAAAAATAAAGTGGCTTTTCGTTTTGATGATGTTAATGCAGTGGTGACGCATGGCTTTCAGCATATCTATGGCCCTGTTAATCCCTACATATAGATTGCCGGATAATTTATTTTATGACTATCGGAATTGATTAACATCCATATTAAGTTAGTGTAACGAAGTGGCGCGGGGAATCTCTCCTTTAATGAGAGTTTTGGACAATTGTTAATCATAACCGAGGCTCAAATTAGATTTCACAAAACCAGGAAATTTCAAAACTATGCAATTGAGAAGAAAGATATATATGACGGCCGGTTACAATACTATATCTATGGGTATGGGCCGTAGCGAATTTCATCCCAAAAAGCCTCGTCCCACCCTGGAAGATTATATCAGGGAGGCAGGACAACATGTGTTGGATCAAATTGGCGGAGCTGCTCATGTAGATGAATGTGTGATGGCCAATTTTATTGCGGCACGATATAACAAGCAGGCAAACCTTGCCGCATTTTTTCCCTTTATTGATGAAGGACTTACCAACAAGCCCTGTATAAGGGTTGAAGGAGCCTGTGCATCTGGCGGACTGGGGCTGGCTACAGGCATCAAGACCATCCTTGCGGAAACAGCAGATGTGGTGCTGGTAGTTGGGGTTGAGGTGCAAAATTCAGTAAAGGCAGTCTATGGTGCTGATATCCTTTCTGCTGCAGGGTGGTACCAGGAGCGCAAAGAGGGTCATGCCCACTTTTTCCCAGGTAAATTCAGCGAGAGGGCAGGGGCTTATTTTCAGAAGTACGGAAAGGAGAAAACCCGCCAGGGCATGGCATTGTGGTATCGCAATGCCATTGAAAACGCCAGGCTTTGCCCTACAGCCCAGGAGTTTGAGAACAAAACGACGGAGCTTGAAAAACTTGCTTTCACCGGGCCTGATCCCAATACATTTGTAGATCACCTCAATGTATATGACTGCTCTAAAGTTTCTGATGGAGCGTCTGCCATTGCGATTATGTCAGAAGAAGGGCTGAAACGTTGCAGTATTGACAAAAAAGATGCTGTGGAAATAACAGGACTAGGTCAGGCAGCGTATGATCTCACAAGTGCACCCAAAGACCCGGTATGGCTGCATACTACAGAGGCAGCAGTAAAAAAGGCTTTTCAGATGGCTGGAATTACCCATGAAGATTTGGCAACGGTAGAATGCCACGATTGTTTTACCATTGCTGCCGTGATGGCCGTGGAAGCCATTGGCTTCGCGGCTCCCGGCAAAGGCCCCGACTTTATCCTGCAGGGCAATACATCCCACAAAGGAAAGATTCCATTTAACACTACCGGAGGCTTGATTGGCTGGGGACACCCGGTGGGTGCCACCGGTGTTCATCAGGCCGTAACCATTTGGGAGCAGTTGACACGAAGGGCTGAAGAGGCCCAGATAAAACTTCCCCGTGACAAACCCTATGGGCTGAGTGTGAACATGGGTGGTGACGACAAAACCCTCGTGGCTATAGTGTATAAAAAGGCGTAGCAGTCTGTATTTTACTTAATAGCTTCCCACAAAATATCTATAGGGTGCATGGCTTTTTTGCCTGTTCCATCCAAAATCTGGTGCCGGCAACTGGTGCCGGGGGCAGCTATCAAAGCATCGGGCTCTGCCGCGCGCACCGCGGGAAAGAGCTTCAGCTCCCCAATGGCCATACTTACCTCATAGTGCTCTTTTTCGTATCCGAAAGACCCTGCCATACCGCAGCATCCGCATTCTATCTCGTTTACCTGGTAGTTTTCCGGCAATGTAAGCATACGTACTGTATGATTTACTGATGACAAAGCTTTCTGATGGCAATGACCATGCAGATATATTTTCTGCGGACTGTCAATGAAGAGCTGCTTGTCAATGAGTCCTGCATCCAACTCCCGGCAAATAAATTCGTCGATAATATACGTGTGAATGGAAAGAGTCTGGGCCTTTTCTGTTAACTCCTCGCTGCACAATTCTTTGTATTCATCGCGCAGTGTAAGAATGGCTGAGGGTTCAATGCCCACCACCGGAATCCCCTTTTCAGCCCAGGTATGCAATAGTGGGATGTTGAAATCTGCAAAGCCTTTGGCTTTTTTCAGCAAGCCTTTGGATAGCGAAGCTCTTCCACTTTCTTTTACCACGGGCATTTCGATGTGGTAGCCCAGCTTGTTAAGCAGCAAACATGTATGGATACCGGTTGTGCTGTCATTGTAATTGGTAAATTCATCGCAAAACAATACTACTTTTTTCTCTGGAGCTGCTGTTTTGTTGAGAGCAGACAGGTTTTTCCCGGCCCAGCTTCGCCAGGTTTGTTTGTGCAGTCCGGGGAGGCTTCTTTTTTGCGCAAATCCCGAAAGTCTTTTTACCAAAGGGGCAAAAAGGGCTGTTTGTGAAAAAAGGTTATAGGCCCATGGAGCTAAGGCGGCAACTTTGTTCAAACTGCTGTAGCTCCCTATGAGCGAAGCCCTGAACGGCACACCATTGGTGTCGTAGTAATGCTGAAGAAACTCTGCTTTGTACTTGCCCATATCCACATTGGAAGGGCATTCCGATTTACATCCCTTGCAGGAGAGGCAAAGATCAAGCACTTCTTTGATTTCAGGGTGGTTGAACGGATTCTTTTCGCGGGATTCAGAAACCAATTCCCTGAGAATATTGGCCCGGGCTCTTGTGGTATCCTGCTCATCGGTAGTGGCATGGTAGGAGGGACACATGACCCCCTTTTGTGTGTGCAGTTTTCTGCAGTCTCCTGAACCATTGCACTTTTCAACCGCCATCAAAAAGCTTCCTGCTTCCGGATACCTGAAATAGGTTTTGATTTCAGGATAGAGTCTGCCGGGTTCGTAGCGCAGGGATGTCTTCATGGAAGGGGTATCCACAATTTTCTCCGGGTTGAATATGTTTTTGGGATCCCAGGTATATTTTATCTTTTTCAGCGTGTCGTATAGGGTTTCTCCCAGCATCAGGGGGATAAACTCTCCGCGCAATCTGCCGTCGCCATGCTCGCCGCTGAGTGAGCCTTTGTATTTTTTTACCAGGTGGGCAGTTTGCAGGGCAATCTGGTGGAAACGTTCCACATCGGCCTTGTTTTTCAGGTTGAGGATGGGGCGCAGGTGGATTTCTCCGGTACCAATGTGTGCATAATACACACACTGCAGGTTCATTTCTTCCAGTACTTTTTTTAATTCAGCAACAAAGTCAGGGAGCTTTTCCACATGAATGGCGGTATCTTCAATCACCGCTACAGGCTTGGCATCGCCGGGAACATTGCTCAGCAGACCCAGCCCCGCTTTGCGCAAAGCCCATACACGACCAATGTCTTTCCCTTTCAAAACCGGATAATGGTATCCCATCTCTTTCTTTTGCATCTCTGCTGTCATGGCAACCACTTTCTTGTCAATTTCTGTCTGGTTGTGCGCTGCAAATTCTACCACCAGTATTGCGTCAGGATCTCCTTTGAGGAAAAAACGGTTTTGTGCCTGGGTGATGTTGGTTTTGGTGCAATCCAGCACAATGCGGTCGATGAGTTCAACTGCAACCGGACCATGGCTGAGAGCCACCAGGTTGGCTTGCAATGCCTCCTCAATGGAGTTTACGTGCACGCATACCAGAACGGTATGAGCAGGAGGGAGGGGAACCAGGTTGAGTTTTATTTCAGTGAAGACAGCCAGGCTTCCTTCGCTGCCAGCCAACAGCCGGCAAAAATTAAAATCTTCCCCATTGTCACTGAAAATGTTGCTTTCCAGCAGCAGGTCAAGGGCGTAGCCTGTATTGCGCCGATGAATGCCGGGCTCAGGGTAGTTTTGCGCAATTTCTTTCTGAATTTCGTTATCCGAAAGGATATCAAAAATGTTCTGGTATATTTTGCTTTCCAGGTTGTTACCCACGCATTTTTTGCGGAACTCCTTCTGAGACAGAGGTCCAAAAACTACTTCGCTTCCATCACTCAGGAGCGCCTTAAGCTCCAGGGTGTGATCGCGCGTGCTTCCATACACCAGCGAATGGGCGCCACAGGAGTTATTGGCCACCATTCCCCCCATCATACAGCGGTTGGAAGTTGAGGTCTCTGGTCCGAAAAACAATCCATGGGGTTTCAGGAAAGCATTGAGCTCATCGAGAATCACTCCCGGTTGCACTTTTATCCATTTCTCCTCCTTGTTGAATTCAAGGATTTGAGTCATATGTTTGGAAAAGTCCACCACCATCCCATGTCCTACCACCTGGCCTGCCAGCGACGTGCCTGCTGTGCGGGGAATGAGCGAAATGTTATTTTTACCGGCAAAAAGTATTAACTCCCTGATGTCTTCCTCATTGTGGGGCCTGCAAACAGCCATGGGAATTTCTTTATATACAGACGCATCGGTTGCGTATAACAGACGGGTTTTGATATCTGTAAAAACTTCACCCTTTATTTTGTTTCTGAGTGTTTCAATTGCCGGGTTTTCGTGGTGTTTGTTCATGGTTTTCAAAGCGTAATGGTGTGAAGCGATAATTTTTGTGTGGGCTGCTATACAACAGGTTGGGTTTTTGGGGTGTGACTGAAAAAAAGAGGGGCTGAAAAGTTTCCGTAATTTCAGCCCCTCTGGATTGTTATGGCTTGTTACATCATATCTGCTTCTTTTTTGTAATAGTTGGTGCTTTCAAAAATCTTATCTGCGTTGGCAGCGATAAAACCTGAGTA
>SLPR01000085.1 GCA_007131895.1 Bacteroidales bacterium
CTCATACAGGTGGAAGCATACTCGTCATACATATACCAGTACGAACCTTTCGATGTTCCTGCATTCATCCAGGAGAATGCTTACAACAGTCAAGGTCAGCTAATCTTTTCCCAAATGAGATTCTTAAATGATGAAAGCTTACCTGAAATTGAATACTTCGTGGAGTATGAGAATGAATTTGATTATGACCATGCGGGAAGAGAAATATTCTATTCTTATAAATATTATGACTACAATGCCGGCGAACTGGTCAACAGTCACCGCGGGTACAGAGATTATGAAGATGTGTTTAACAGAGAAATCTATTTTTACAGGCAAAGAGGAATTGGCCAGGAATGGGTAAACAACTATTTATTGGAAAGAACCCTGTTTGCAGACGGCACCACAGATATGGTTTATTTCAAATCTGCCAATGTCCAGGGGGATTGGACCTCAGGGATGAAATACGACTACATCAGCTGGTACAACACCGAAAGGTATGAAGACGTTTATATTTACAGCTATGATGCTGAAGAAGAAGAATGGGAGCCGAATATGCGTTACTACGTTACGCACGATGAGTTTGGCAGATACGAGTTTTTTTATCAGTTTCATTACCATGAAGAAAGCTGGTGGGAAAAGTTCAGAAACACTTACCATTACGATGAAAACCACTGGCAAACCTACACCCTGCAAGAGACCCGTCACACTCCGGAGGCTGAATATGAAAATTATCGCATGTGGACATTCGAACACGATGCTTCGGGCAACATGACGGTCAACTTACAGCAAAACTGGGATGCAAATGAACTGAGCTGGATAAACAATACAAAAATCCAGCATGAATTTGATCACCCTGCGGGCTATACCCTTTTCCTCAGACAGATATGGGATAACACAGAGGAGGTTTGGGAAAACCAGATGCAAGAAATTCGCGATTTTGACAATGCCGGCAATATGATTCTTTTCAGGCAACAATTCTGGGCCCCCCAATTCCAGCATTGGTATACACAATCAGAAATAATCAGGGAATTCGACCACATGAAACGGATATTGTTTGAACAAAGAAGACAAAACCAAAATTCTGAAACCCTTCTATGGCAGGGATGGGGCATTAAGTTACAGACCGAGTTTGACAGCAACGGATATTTTAACGTCCGTGAGCAACACAGCTGGAATACTTATGAACAGGAATTTGATTGGGAAAGCACAAGAGTTTACACCCATGATTATTACGGAAACACAAAAAAACAGGAGCATCTTTTGAGTTGGGATGAGGAGACGTCTCGTCTGGAGCTGGGATACGCTACCTACCCGGTAACCCTTGAAATACACAGCCAGGGGGAGCCTCTGGAGGGTGCTGTTCTCACCATGATGGGAACCTCATTCGTTTCAGATAACCAGGGTGGAATATCTTTCCAGACAACGCTCTGCGACCAGATGACCTTTGATTACATGATAGAAAGAGAAGGGTACAACACCCGGCAGGGGCAGATGAAAATTGACCGGAAGCTTGATATTGCATTCAATATGGTGGCTGAAGGGACTGCTACATACATTGTTACTTTCATCGTGAAAAAAGGAGAGGTGCACATAGAAGATGCTGCAGTCTACCTTCATGGCTATGGCACTCAGTATACCTGCATTGAAGGCCACGCTGACTTTGACAATGTGATGGCCGGGGAAAACATCGCTTTTACCATTACCTATAGCGGAATTACTTATCATGGTAGCATAACGGTAACCGATCATAACATGACCGTTGAGGTTGATCTGGATGATATTGCTACTGCCGTTATAATGGCAGAACTGCCAAAGGTGAGCATCTACCCCAATCCGGTAGAACACACCTTGTATCTCAGCCTCCGGGACTTGCGCCAGGCAACCGTGAGCATATTTGACATGAGCGGACGGTTAGTTTTTGAGCAAACCTTCTCTGAAGGTGACCATACACTGGATGCCGGATTTCTGAACAACGGGATATATATGGTTGCCATCAGCCACAAAAACTTCAGACAGGTTTTCAAACTGCTGAAAAGATAAACATAAAGGAGGATTAATGATACCGCGATTGCTTTGTCATGGCCCTGCATGGTGAGTGAATATGTTTCAAATATTTTTTGCACCTTTGCAACAATTGAAAAAGGGCCATGACAAACGCAATCAAACGCCTGGCAGGACAAACCGCCATATACGGAGTGAGCAGCATCATCGGGAGGCTGCTCAACTATCTTTTGGTGCCTGTTTACACCAACTATTTTCTCACCCACGAGTTTGGCGTAATTGCCGAGATGTATTCCTACGTTGCCATTCTGATTGTGATCATGACCCACGGAATGGAAACGGCCTTTTTCAGGTTTTCTGAACAGGAAGTAAAAGAGAAAAGTAAAATTTTCGGCACCGCCCTTTTATCCGTTTTTTTTATTGCTTCGATTTTTGTTCTGTTCACCACCACATTCAGCCGCGAGATAGCAGAAATGATGCGCTACCCTGACCACCCGGAATACGTGCTGTGGTTTGGCATTATCATCGGGCTGGATGCCCTCATGTCCATTCCGTTTGCAAGGCTCAGGGCAGAAAACCGTCCCGTCCATTTCGCCTTTATCAAACTCATGGGGATTGGTGTCAACATTATCCTGGTACTGTTCTTTGTAATGGCTTGTCCGTGGCTGATGGAAAATGGCAGCCCACGTGTTGTTGCCATGGTATCTGCCATCTACAACCCTGACATCGGAGTAGGCTACGTGTTTATTTCCAACCTGGTGGCCAGCAGCATCACGGCTGTATTGCTTCTGCCGGTCATTTTCCGGGGCAAAATCGTATTTTCTTATCTTACCTGGAAGCACATGCTGCTGTATGCCCTTCCCCTTCTGGTGGCGGGCCTGGCAGGCATTCTCAACGAAGCACTGGACAAAATTCTGCTCAAATACCTGCTGCCGGAAGAGATCGCCATGTCGCAGGTGGGGATTTATGGCGCTGTATACCGGGTGTCGGTATTGATGGTGCTGTTTATCCAGGCATTCCGGTTCGCTGCCGAGCCGTTCTTTTTTGCCGAATACAAAAATGAAAATGCCAAAGCCCTTTATGCCCGGGTGATGAAGGTTTTCGTGGTTACCTGCCTGTTTATTTTCCTGGGAATTATGCTGTATATGGATATCATTCAGTATTTTATCGGCAAGGATTTCCGCGAAGGACTGGGTGTGGTGCCCATCCTGCTGATGGCACACATTTTCCTGGGTATTTACTTTAATCTTTCCATCTGGTACAAGCTTACCGGTCAAACCCGGTTCGGTGCTTATATTGCTGTGTTCGGTGCAGCAATAACCATCCTGATCAATGTACTGTTTATTCCCCGTTTCGGTTATTATGCATCAGCCTGGGCACACCTTATATGTTACCTTTGCATGACCCTCATTTCCTGGTTATGGGCCAGAAAACACTACCCGGTACCTTACGATATTGGCCGTATCTTCCTGTTTATAGCTGCGGCCCTGATCCTTTACCGCCTTCACGGTTTCATTCCGGCCATACACAACCTGGTTGACTGGATTATCAGCGCATTGTTTCTGGCGGTCTTTGCCTTTGCCGTACTGGCCATTGACCGGGAAGCCCGGGAAACCATACGCCCTGCAGTACGAAGGCTGCTGAAGCGTTAGCAGCTAACGCCTTTCATATTTTCTTTAAATTTTGTACCTTTGTACTGTTATTCGTAATTATCCGGTTTCTATTGATTGGTTTTTTCCCCGGACCCAACTCCGCACATCACCCCCCGGAAACAATTACTGAAAGCTTTTCTGCTTTTTTCCGGTATCTGGAGTATAATCACTACCATAATGCATTCAGAACAAACCTATTAGTCACTCATATTGTCCTTATCCGTCATGTTTGAAACACATATTCATACCACATTCAACAAATTAGACCATACCCCCATATCAATATCGGCACAAAAACTTCTGCAGAAACTGCTCAAAGAAAACCCAAGGCTCAAAGAAATACTTCTTACCCATAACACCCTTGCAGATGTAAGAAATGCCATACGGGAATGGGCTTTGGAGTATATGGAAAGCCACCCTGCAGCCTGGTCGTTTTACAAAAATGAAACCAAAGGGAGAAGCGCCATGGAAAAGCTCAGCTGGCAGGACTACGGCGCCATCCGCATCATGGACTACCTTGACCATGCCGGAATACAAATTGACGATCTGAACCTCAGGGGCAAAAAAGCAGTTTCCGAACCTTTTAAGATGCTGTGGCTGGCAGCCTGTGAAGGAGTGGGCGGTGCTCAAACCAACTTTTTCAGAGACATGATTCACCTGTTCAGGCAGTTCAGCGGCAAATTCCAAAGACAAGCCCCCGACAAGGAGCAGGTGCTCACCTGGATGAAAAGACATCACGCAGGGCTTGACAGCGAAATTATTGAAATCCGCAAAAAGAACAAGGCAAGAATCATTGACACTCTGGCCCGCAAAATTGATGCAGGAGAGCTGAAAAGCCCCAAATATACTTTCCCGGAGGGAATTTCTTGGGAAGAGAAAATAGAAACGATGCATGGATGGTGGGAAGAGCATGTATTCCACCTTCGCTTTGCTGTTCGCAGCCCCGAGCTTCTCAATGAGCTGATGGGCAACACCCTGGACACAGAAACCATGGAAGTGCTTCAAAGAGCCAAAAACCGGGGCATCCCCTTTTTCATCAACCCTTACTATCTTACTTTGCTCAATGTAGATGTACCTGAATATGCCAAAGGTGCCGATTTGGCCATCCGGTATTATATTCTTTACAGTAAACAGCTGGTGGAGGAGTTTGGACATATTGTAGCCTGGGAGAAAGAAGACATCGTGGAACCGGGCAAGCCCAATGCGGCAGGCTGGATTCTTCCTACCCGGAACAATGTACACCGTCGCTACCCCGAGGTTGCCATCCTGATTCCCGACACCATGGGACGGGCCTGTGCGGGCTTATGCGCTTCGTGCCAGCGCATGTACGATTTCCAGCGCGGCAATCTCAATTTCGACCTTGACAAGCTTAAACCCAAAGAGTCGTGGGACGTGAAGCTGCAGCAAATCATGAAATACTGGGAAGACGATTCGCGCCTGCGCGATGTTCTCATCACCGGTGGCGATGCCCTGATGAACTCCGACTCTTCGCTTGAAAAGATTCTTAATGCGGTATATGAGATGGCCCTCAGGAAAAAGGAAGCCAACCAACACCGCAAAGAGGGCGGGAAGTATGCAGAAATTCTGAGAGTACGCCTGGGAACCCGTCTGCCGGTATACCTTCCTCAGCGTATCACAACCAAACTTGCAGATATCCTTGCGCGCTTCAAGAAAAAAGCATCTGCCATCGGCATCAAAGAGTTTGTGGTGCAAACCCATTTCCAGTCGCCCATGGAGATCACCCCTGAGTCGCGCCAGGGAATCGAAAGACTCAGAAATGCCGGATGGATGGTGGCCAATCAGCTGGTGTTTACGGCTCCCTCTTCACGCCGCGGCCATACCGCGCGCCTGAGGAAAGAACTCAACGACATTGGAGTGTTGCCTTACTATACTTTTTCTGTGAAAGGCTATATGGAAAACAGCTCCAAGTTTGCCACCAACGCGCGTGCATCGCAGGAGCAGATGGAAGAGAAAGTGGTTGGAATCATTCCTCAGCAATACCTTGCCGAAGTGAAAGATTTCCCCCTCACAGCAGAACAAATGACCGAACATATCAATAACCTGCGCCAAAAAGCGGGTCTCCCCTTTCTGGCCACCGACCGCAACGTACTGAATCTGCCCGGAGTGGGAAAAAGCATGAGCTACCGCGTTATCGGCATCACACGCAATGGCCGCCGCATCCTGGAATTTGACCACGACCATACCCGCAGCCACAGCCCCATCATCGAAAAGCTGGGCAAATTTGTCATTGCCGAGTCCAAACCTATCGACACCTACCTGCAGCAGCTGGAGGAGATGGGCGAAGACCGCAAAGAGTATGAGTCCATCTGGGGTTACAGCATCGGAGAAACAGAACCCAGACCGGCCCTCTATGAATATCCCGATTTTGACTTTACGCTCACGGATGAGATCACCAATTTTAGTGGGGAGTTGGGGGTTTGAATGGTAAATGGTTAATTGTTAATGAAGAGAGGGCAGAGAATTGGGAGTAGAGAGTAATGACAAGACAGGATAAAGGATTGTGCTATTATGGATTATGAATTATGAATGAGGTGAGATTGAGACGGAATACGGAAGAATAAATGGTATCATGGAGCGGAATTACAACCGACCGAAGGGAGCTCAACGAAGTTAAATTCCGCTTAACGCTAATTATCTGAGATTAGTGGTCGGACGAACTGGAAGTCGTCTGACCACTGTGCATTTCTCAGAATGCAACTTTTCACTTTTCACTATTACCTTTTCACTTAAAAAGTTTACTCCTCCTGCTCCATTTCTTCTATGAGGATTTCCACGATGCGTTTGGCGGCTTTGCCATCCCACATTTCCGGGATACGGCTGGGCTTGAGAACCCCCTTGAGTACATCTTCGGCGGCTTTTTCTGCCTTCTCGAAATCAAATCCCACCAGCTGGTTGGTGCCCACATCCATGGTTACAATCCGCTCGGTGTATTTCTTCACGGTAATGCACTGTGCACTCAGGTAAGTAGTCTCTTCCTGGATGCCTTCGCTGTCGGTAATGACCGCTTCGGCATTGTACATCAGAGCAAGGAAATCAATGTAAGGAAGCGGACCGCTAAGCAAAATGCCGGCAGGAAAATCTTTGTAGCGGTTTTCTTTGGTGAATTTGCTGTGGATATAGCCCGGCAAAAGCCATACTACCTTGCACTTTTGGCTCAATCTAATGATCATATCGGTAATTTCCTTCAGGTTTTCCTCATTTTCGAGGTTCTCTGCCTGGTGGAAAGTAGCCAGTATATAGTTTTCTTCTCCCAGTTTCAGTGTTTCCAGCACGTCCGATTCTTCCATATCAGACCAGTATAGCTCCAGGGCATCCACCAGCGTGTTGCCGGTAAAATGGATATTGTCGCTGTCGCTTCCTTCGTCGCGCAGGTTTTTCATGGCGCTGTGCTCGCTCACAAAATGGTATTCGCACAACACATCAGTGAGAATGCGGTTGATCTCTTCGGAATTGTATTTCTCAAAGCTACGCAAGCCGGCATCGATATGGGCAATGGGAATCTGCATCTTGGAAGCAGTAATGCCAAAGGCCAGGGTGGCATCCTGGTAGCCGGAAAGGATGATCAGGTCAGGCATTTCTTCCAACAGGAATTTCTCCACCTGCAGCATGGTATTGGCAGTCTGGGCGGCATGACTGCCATACCCTACGGGAATATAATGAGCAGTTTTGGGGAAGTCCAGATCCTTAAAAGAAGAAAGTGACTTGCTCTCATCCTCTTCATAACCGGCATGACAAATGAGGTGTTTCACTTCTTTGCGGTATTTTTTAAACGCTTTATCTACAGAAGCAATTTTGAGCAAATTTTGTGGTGAAGCAGCAAAGCTGATGACTTTCTTCATAAAAATGGGATTTTTTTTTACACAGGGCCGGTCTGTCAGTTCCGTTTTTCGAATCCCAAAACCGGCATCGCAAATTACGAAGTAAAGATAGGAATTTTTTGTTTAGTCCGCGGAGCGTTAAAAAGCCCGAAGCTTCCGGAAAAAGCACCTGTCTGTTATTACCATCCCTGCAAATGCCGCTTAGCGGGACAGTTAAGGACTGAAGAATTGGTGCATTGTCGCAAACGAAACTTTTCACTTTTACTTTTTCACTTTAAAGGGAGGGATGTCCGAAGGACAGGGTGGGTCAAAACAAACAAAAAATCACTACGTGATTTTTAATAACTGCGCCTTTGCGGTTCTGCGAGAAGTATAAAGACATAAAGGACGAGAGCGGAATTAACTTCATTGAGCTCCCTGCGGTCGGTTGCAAATTATCCTGTGTTCAAAGCGGCATTGCAAATGCCGCTTAACGTGAGAGTTGTAAGAAGGACAGCGCAGGTCAAAACAAAGAATCGCGGAGAGATGATTCAAAATAAATCACTAATTTGGCACCCTTAAAATTAGTGTACAATCCTATGCAAAAACTGCTGATAACCCTCGCACTGACCCTGCTTACCATTTTTACTTCTCTGGGACAAACCGCCTGGCAGCATGTGAGCGACCGGGGCATCTACAATTTCATGGATGAACTGGCCGGCATGCACATTATCGATATCACCACGGCGGTGAAGCCCTATTCAAGAAAAGAGATTGCTTCTGCACTGCAACAGGCTGAAAGCCAATGGCCGCAGCTTACGTCATCGCAACGGGCCCGCCTGGATCATTACCTGCAGGAATACGCCATGGAGCGGGATGAGCTGAAGCGGGGGAACTGGCAACTCTACGGACGCGACACCACCCTGTCGGTGCACCTGCTCCCGCCCGAAATTACCTACCGCGACAGCCTGCTTCGCATGACCATGCGACCGGTTTACGGCTACCGCAACTTCTCGGGAGGAAACCAGAATTTCTGGGCCACCTACGGCGGGGCGGAAGCCATAGCCTATATCGGCAACAACTGGACGGTGTATGCCAGCCTGCGCGACAACTACCAGGCCGACCAGCGCCTGGCACAACCCACCTGGCTGGTGCAGGAACCCGGGGGAACCTATAAGGTACAAACCGGTGGCGGCAAAGGAGGCGAATTCAGCGAAATGCGCGGCGGCGTGACCTACAACTGGAACTGGGGCACCATCGCCCTGGTGAAAGACCACCTGCAGTGGGGCGACAATGAAAACGGAGCCAATATCTTCTCCGGACGTACCCCCTCCTTCCCCATGATAAAGCTGCATGCCAACCCGGCCCACTGGATCGAACTCAACTATTACCACGGCTGGCTGGTGTCGGAAGCTGTCGACAGCGTTCGATCAATTTTTCCTGAAGAAGGACGTAACAGAACCGTAAACCGCTCCATGTATATTGCAGCCAACATGATCACCGTAAAACCGGTACCCAGGCTGCACTTCTCCTTTGGCAACTCCATTGTATATGGTGATATGCCCGTACAGCCGGCATACCTCATTCCCGTATTATTTTATAAGTCAGTCGGACACACCATTCACTGGGGCACCAACATGCAGAACAGCGCCATGTACTTCAACCTGAGCTCACGCCAGATCCAACACCTGCACCTGCATGCCACCTATTTCATTGATGAGTTTTCCATACGCCGTGTGGGCAACCCCGACCGACACAATTTCACCGGGTTCAAAGGGGGGTTCTCGCTCACCGACTGGCCGCTGCGCAATATTTTCCTGGCGGCAGAATACACCTTTACCAATCCCATCACCTACCTGCACGACGAGCCAACTACGCGTTTCCGCTCCAACCGCTACAACCTGGGGCACTACCTGGAAGACAATGCAGAAGAGTTTTTTGCCACCCTGCGCATCTACCCGGTAAGCACGCTTGAGCTGGCTGCAACCTACACACACGCCCGCAAAGGAAACCACTACCAGTACATCCGCGGCCGGCGCGACCCGCGCATCGACGAGATGCCCGTGATGGAGGAAATCACCTGGGAAAACCGCAACATCACCTTTGAAGCCACCTACCGCCCCATGACCAACTTCAGGGTTTTTGCCAAATACGCCATATCCGACATCCAGGGATATGATGTGGATGGAGAAACTGCACAATACTACCTTGATCTGTTTTCACCGCAATACCTACATGGGAAGAACAATGTGCTGGAGGTGGGGTTTGGATTGGGTTTTTAATTGGGTTGAGGCAGAGGTTGAGGTTGAGGTTGAGGCTGAGAGGGTCAGGAACTTCCAGCTTTTGCAAGAACTGGAAGCTTCCGGGTCGAAAAGTTGAAAGGTTGAGGTTGAGGAGGAAAAAAGGTGACAGGTGAAAGAACCAGAAGTTTCCAAATAAAGGGCGAAAACCGTCATTAATCGCACCTGCCCCGGAGGGGCAAAATATCGATAGCATACAGGGTTATCTTCAGCAAAGGCGCCGGAAAAGATTGTTGAAATAAGAAAAGAAGGTGATGCCGGCGCAATAGCAGCAGATTCAGAGGTTAACGTTAAGGCCCACACATGTAATCTCTTCCTCCTCCATTCTGCGCTTAGCTTGCGGTGTACTTTGACGTTTTAATCCGGACGTTTCCGGTTCCTCCGGAAGCTGGAAAGTCCTCTCCTCAGTCTATTCTCTGGCCTCTTTTATCTTGTTATTGGTATCTTGTATCTCGTCTCTGTTCTCTGATATCCCCAATTTTTTCTCAGTTCAACATCAACAACGCCGGGAGGTTGGCAACCTCTGTTCTCTGATATCCCCAATTTTTTCTCACACCGGTTGAGTAAATTCCTAATCCGGAGTACTTAAAACGAATTGCTCAAAATTATCCCGGTGGATGATGAATGGTTCTACCTTATAAGCGTTGGTAAAGGTTTTAGGTATCTTAGCTTTAGCTTTGGGGTTCCACTTAAATTCAAATGCAAATATTTTTCCCTCACGCTCTTCAATATAGTCTATTTCCTGTTTTTGGGCAGTACGCCAGAAATACGA
>SLPR01000312.1 GCA_007131895.1 Bacteroidales bacterium
AATCCTCCCCAGGGGTATTACCCCGGAGTGGGGCAGAGTTTTGCCCTTACCGGGTTGCTGCTCTTGCTGATGGTAACATCTACACCGGTTTTGCTGCTTTTCGGCCTGCTCAATGCCGGCTTCGGGTTCATGGTTTATTATATGATGGTATTTGGTGTTGCGCTGCTGGCGGGTTACCAATGGCGAAAAAACCATACCGGACAGAAAAGCTTTCCGCTCAACTATCGCTATATGGTTTACCTTCCTGTGATCGCGGTATCGGCTGTCTCTCTGCATGTTGGGCTGATTGCTCCGCTAATAGGCAGTATTGCAGTGCCCGAAGCACTGATGTCTTTTATGATGGAGGATGCCTTGAAGCTTACCCTGTTTTCTTTTATTACCGTTGTTTTGCTGGCCCCCTTGCTTGAGGAATTACTTTTCAGGGGTATTATTCAGGATGGATTGATGCAACGAAGCGGACCTGTTGTTGCCATTCTCCTTTCCAGTTTGCTTTTTGCATTTATGCATCTCAATCCCTGGCAGTTTGTTACCGGATTTTTGGTGGGGATTTTTATCGGATGGTTGTATTATCTTACCCGCGACCTGGTGCTTGCCATTGGCTTCCATCTTTTTAACAATTTGTTTGTATTGCTGGTTGAGCACTACCAGAGTGCTACCCCTGCAGAAGGATATGTTTCAACGGTACTCAATGCTTTTGAGGGTACTCCCATGTATAATGTTCTGGTGATAGTGAGCCTGATGCTGTTTTCTCTCACGGTGGTGTTCTTTTACCGGCAGTTTGGCGGTGGCAGGGGGCGGGAATTATTTTCTGTGGAAGAACCTGAAGTGGATGTGATGGAGGTTTGTGAAGTCCTCGTTGATGAAAAAGTTATGGAAGGGCGAGAGGAAGGGTTGCCTTCCTGAAACACAAGAAAGGATTACCGGATATCCTATTCCGTCACATCCCTCACACACCTTACCGAAAGGCCATTGGAGCTGGCCTGATCTATAATATCAAACTGTCCGCTTGTGGTTCGAATTGAAAAAGCTTTGCCTTGTGAATAACCCTCAGTTGTCCACCACAATCCACGTTCCCCAACATTGAAAAACGTACCATTGGCTGATCGGGATCCTCCCGGCAGGGCCGAAAATCCGAAAAAATCTGTCCCATATTGCCATTGGTTAGCATTCCATCTTGGATGTGATGAGGTTTCACATTCTCCGGCAAGGGGAGAGTTTTCCTGCCTGCATGACTTCAACACATTCCCCATAAGTTTTTCTGTTTCTTCCCCAAAATTTAAAATATTATAATCTTTAAGCAAGTAACTCTGCAGGTGATGGTACAGTTCATTGAACCCGGGTACACGCCATCCAGCAGGGCATAGGTTGTCAGACAGCGCAGCATACCTGTTGTACAAAGCACCATAAAATTGTCCGTATTGGGTTTCATCATTTTCATACCAGCACCAGGCAGGCGAATCCAGATGATTCCATCCATGGTTGGTTGTTACATGCGGTATGGGACTGCCATCATTAAATCTTTTCGTTCTCAGGTTTTCTGCCATCCATTCAATACCTCCAAGGGTAATAGTAGGATAAACATTCCCATCAATATCTATCACCTCTCCGGGAACACCATCTTCAACAGCAAGGGTTCTGAAAGTGACAGTTTTAGAATAGAATGTGTCCAGGCTGTTGATGGTATAAGCACGAATCTGGTATCTTCTGTAGGATGAAAGACCAGTCAGTTCAGAGGAATAGGAACTGTTTCCTGCTCCTTTGGAAACTCTTCCTGCATGGCTATCAATTGTAGGAAGCTGATAAGAAACCCATGAATTCCATATGAAACCACGTTCTGTAATACTGTCGCCCCCATACGAATGAATAATACAATTTGCGGTTACACTAAAATAAGAGATGTTTCCTACTACTAAGTCTGTTTCAATGTTTCCGTCACCTGCTGTGAAGGTAACTTCCTGTCCATATCCGGTCTCTGTATGATTGGTTGCGAAAGCCCTGGCGTAATAATTTTTCCCGGGTTCCAGACCGGCAATCTGGCTGATGAACTCCCCGCTGCCTGCTCCTTCTTCTTTTATACCTTCATAGTTGCTCAGGTTTGCCTTGGTGGAAGTGCTCCAGATTATTCCCCTGCGAATGATTGCTGACCCGCCATTCTCTTCAATGTATCCGCCCGATGATGCCTGACGAAGAGTCACGTCGGTAACCGGATACGTATACACAACAGGAGGATAGTCTTCCTTTTTACAGGCTACCAGAATGGTAAACAAGATGATTAAAAAAAGCCTTGTCATATTTTTGGGGTTAGTTTTGTATTTGTAAAATTACTTTAGCAAAAGGATCAAAGATGGTCTTTTAGTGAAAATCCGGTTCAAATACCACATCTCTCATGCAGCGAACAGACATCCCTGATTCTTTGGAGCCGGCTTCCCGGTGAACAGCTTTGCTATTGCGTTCAAACAACCGGTACCAGGCATTATCTGTTGAAGCTGTAGTTTGGGACCAAAGAAAAGCTGAGAGCCCCTCATTATTATAATTGTGGGTTGTATTTGCATCATAGATTCCTCCCGGAAGAACTCTTAATCCAAAATGGTTACTACCCCTGTAGGCTAGATGTGAACTCCAGTAGACAGTGGTTCTG
>SLPR01000301.1 GCA_007131895.1 Bacteroidales bacterium
AACAGCCAGGATGCTGCAAATCTATTGCTGGATACTGCCAGAGAGTGGTTGGAGCAAAGAGGTATGGAAGCCATGGACGGACCCATCAACTTTGGCGAGAAAGATCGTTTCTGGGGATTGCTCACTGAGGGTTTTGAGACACCGCCGCCTTACCTGCTCAATTACAATCCGCCATGGTATAGGGAGCTTTTTGTTATTTATGGGTTTCAGAATTACTATGAGCAATATGTGTATGGGCTCAGCAAGCATACCGAAGTACCTCCCCTGGTACACCGAAATTATGACAGACTTACCAAAACCCAGGGATATTCCTTTATAAACCTTAAGATGAACCAGCTTGAAAAGTTTGCAGATGATTTTATGCAGATATACAACCATGCATGGAAAGATGTGCATAAACATTTCAAGCCCATGACCCGTGAGCAGGCTCTGAATACTTTTAAAAGCATGAAAGCAGTAGTAGATGAAGACCTGGTGGTTTTCGCTTATCATAATGAAAGGCCGATTGCTGTTTTCGTGGGCATACCCGAACTAAACCAGCTTTTCAAATATGTTGACGGAAAACTTAATCTACCGGGAAAGCTGAAATTTCTTTACCACAAACTCCGGGGAAAATGCAATACCATATACGGGATTGTTTTTGGTGTTGTACCCGAATACCGAAACAAAGGAGTGGAGAGTGGCCTGATTCTCAACATTCAAAAGTCAGTTTTGAATAACCCAAAGTATAAGGATATGTATATTGCCTGGATTGGCGATTTTAATCCCAAAATGATCCGAATTGTTGAGATTTTGACCAAAAACAAGGTGTTTACCCTGGTGACTTACCGCAAGATGTTTAAAAAAGAGCATGTTTTTTCAAGACATCCTGTGCTTGATTAGTATCTGGTATTCAGAATAGTTAGAGAATCAGGAAAAAAAAGATGCATTAAAAAACAGAAAAAACTTTGGTTATTTCACATTAGACAGTACCTTTGCACTCTCAAAAAAACAGGGACCCTTATTCAATACAATGATTCTTTGACACCCTGAAATGATTGACTTGGTAGCTCAGCTGGTAGAGCACATCCCTTTTAAGGATGGGGTCCTGGGTTCGAGCCCCAGCCAAGTCACAAATAAAAACAGCCTTGTTGGTAATCAACGAAGCTGTTTTTTTTTGTACCTGAATTGATAAAGATTTCTATCGGTCAGAAGGCATTCTGTGAGAACTATTTCCTATCTTTTTCTTTTGTTTTCAAAAATCCAGGGTAAGAGGTCTTTTTCTGCAAATGCCGGGTCCCAGCTGTTGTGGTCTACACCCGGATACTCGGTGTATATGATATCCCCACCGGCTTCTTGCAAGGCATTTACCATCATCCTTGATGCTTCTGCCGGAACCACACTGTCATCACTGCCATGAAAAACCCACAGCGGCAATTTGCCGGCATAATTATGCACTTTTGAAGTGTCACCTCCTCCACAAATGGGCACTGCTGCAGCAAACCAGTCAGGACGGCGGTGAAGCAAATCGAAAATTCCAAAGGCCCCCATCGACAATCCCATAACATAAACCCTGTCGTTGTCCGCTAATTCTTTGGATAATATTTCCTCCATCAATTCCTTTACGAGTTTCATAGGCGAAGAAGCAGGATAATCATTTGCCGGAATGGTGTTGTTTCCCATTCTTATGTTTCCTATGACGGAAAGATCCACCCACCACTCATTTTCGGGGCATTGCGGAAAGACAACAATGGCAGGATAGGCTTTTCTGTTGCTATCATCGAGAAGCAGCCCTGAGCCATGCACCAACTGTTTTTCATTATCGTTTCCTCTTTCTCCTGCTCCGTGCAAAAATAGTACAACCGGATACTGAACCCCCTGTTGCAGATCTGCAGGGTACAATATGCGATAGGGTAACACTGAGCCGTCAGCTCCTGTAAACTCTTTTTTAAGGTATTGATCATTTTGGGCATGTAGCTCAGAGTGCCAAAGAGTGGCAACAACTGCAATAACAATAACAGCCCGAAAAATAGCTTTGAGTGTGTTTTTTGTAATTGAAAAATAAGGGAATTGTATTTTTTTTTGCATGCTTTGCGCAATTGATGGTTGTTTTTTTATCTGAATATCAATTTTTTACTGAAATGCTGCCATCAGCAGCTCAATATCCTGGTAGGGAAGCTGGAAGCATTCCCCAATATACTGGTTGGTAAGGGTTCCGTTGAAAAGATAGGCTCCCTGCCTTACTCCACCGTCCCTTTTGAGCATATTGACTATGCCTCCCTGTTCTCCTATATTGATGAGCACCGGGGCAAAGAAATTGCTGAAAGCATAGGAAGCTGTGTGCGGCACCCTGGAAGCAATATTGGGGACACAGTAGTGGGTAACATCATGTTTTTTGAAAATGGGTTCCGAATGGTTGGTAACCCTTGAAGTTTCAATGCAACCTCCCTGATCAATGCTTACGTCAATAATCACAGACCCGAATTTCATTTGAGAAACCATATCTTCACTCACAACCACCGGTGAATGCCCGTAGGGAGAATGGATGGCTCCAATGACCACATCAGCTTTTCTGAGTGCTTTGGCCAGTACTTTGGGTTGCATAATACTGGTAAAGATGCGTGTGTTGAGATTGTTGTGAAGCCTTCTGA
>SLPR01000250.1 GCA_007131895.1 Bacteroidales bacterium
GCGCCGCTGCTTCCTGCGCCATACCCCTGGGGGATGTTGCTGCGAAAGAACATGCCTTTGTGGATGGACGCTTCCAGCAGATCCAAATCCATGGGAAAGTCCATCCGGGATATGATGGGAGGTGTTTGCAGGTAATGGAGAAACTCCCGGATGGCATGGTTGCTTTTGCGGGCAAAGTCCACGGCTTCAATGTTGCTGGCAGGGTATTGCAGGGAACCGGAAAAGCGCTCCAGGGGCACTGTAAGGGCTTCCCCGCCCAGGATGATGCTGTACTCGCCCAGGAGCAGGATTTTGCCGGGAAAGGATGCAGGGTCAGTATTCTTCATAGACATCGGAGATTTTTTCCGGTCCTGTGCCGGTACCATCATAGATAAAACCATGGTGGGATACGGGGGATTGCTGAAGGATGTTTTCAACCTGTTCGCGGGCCTGCATAGGATACAGCAGGTGAATATTGGCACCCGCATCGAGGGTAAAGGCCATGGGCACCCCGGTTTGTTCCCGTTGCTGCCTGAGGTAGTGGATCCATTCCACGGTATTGCCTTTCCACAGCATCATCCCTCCCTGGGAGGCGAACATAAGGGCATGGAGACTGAGGGCTTCGTTTTCGGTCACTTCTGCAAATGCTTTCCAGTCTCCTTCTTTGAGGGCCTGCAGCAACAGCGTCATGTTTTTATCCACCTGTTTGATTCTACCTTCCCGCCATGGGTGGCCATCCATCAGGTCATGACCGGCGCGGCTGCTGATGCTTTTGGGTTCTTTGTCCACGATGATGATGGTATCGTGCAATTGGGCAAAGCGAGGATGGACATCGGTTACTTTCACGGCATATTCATGGGAAGATCCCCGGAAGAGGGGCGTTTCGCCCCAAAGCACCCAGGGTCCGGTAACGGATCGGGAAGCGCTTCCTGAACCCAGCCGGGCCGTATTGCTTTGCAGGAATACATCGCCGGATTCTTTCTGCCTGACATGGTTGTCGATGGCCGAAAGGCACAGGGCCAGGGCACTCATACCGCTGGCCGAGGAGGCAATCCCCGCCGAGTGCGGGAAGTTGTTGCGCGTTTCTACCCGCAAAGCCGTGTTAGCCAGCCAGGGATAAAAATCCGTTATTTTCTCCAGCCATTTTTTCGTTTTGGTTTCTATCTCCGGGTTGCGTACCCCTTCAAACCAGACTTCAAGGGAGGGTACGAGGTTTTCCACTATTGTCCAGGCGATGGTTGTAAAGCTGCGACATTGGTTCAGCGTCATGCTGAGGGATGAATTCATGGGTATCTGATCGCCGGGCTCTTTCCCCCAATACTTTACAATGGCGATATTGGACGGACTGCTGTAACTTACTTTGCCTTTAATATTCATGGGATGGATGTTTTCCTTTGGGTTTTGGTCTTTCCTTTTGACTCACTCTTTGCTTTTGTTCTCTCCCGGTTGGCATGAAGGCGGGAGTTATGGCTGGGGTTAAAAAATTTTTGTTTCGGTCAATTCCTTCCAGCTCAAAACCGTACCGTAACCTTTGTTGTAGAAATACCCTCTCACAAAGCCAGGTTCTTGCTGGCTGAGTGCCATAAAAAAGTCGCCTCCCCAGGCTCCCAGGGACTTCACTTTGCCGGGAAAATCCCTGAACCGGTGGGCTATGGATTCTTTCCCGATGGCCTCTCCGATAAGCAGTTCATGTTCATAAATTATTTGCATGGCTTCGGGCAGGGTGGGTACTGGAATAAACCTATAGACATAGTCATTGGCCTGCATCCACGAAACCGCATGGCGAGGTTCTGAAGAAAAAGATTTGAGGTGAGATGCCGTTTCCATCTTTTTCCCGGAATACACAAACCAGGTATTCTTGGGAAAATGGTAAGTGAAAGGGATTTCCCAGGCTTGGGGGCCTTTGTTGTCATTGCGGTACAAAAACCAGTTTTGGGCGGTGGTGCAGGCAATATCAGCACCAGAACCTCCCATGAGTTGGCGGTTTACCACAAAAGGATCCACCCCTGCCAGCCGGCACAGCGAAGAAATTGTAGCGCTGCTGCTACCCAGCCCCCATTGCGGCGGGAACAGGTTGACAAATCCGAGACTTTTACCCCCCTGGCGCAAAAAGTCAGGATTTTGTTTTCTGATAAAATTCAAAAGCAGGGCGACCCAGTTTGCTGTACCATTGGATTCCTCCTCCAAAGAGGCTGCATCGAAGGAGAAGGAGGCCAGCATCTGATCCTTGTACTTCCACCTCCATTGTATCTTGCCTTCAGGGCCATCGGTAACCGTAAGCTCCTGCCCTGTTTTGAGCGGCAGGCAAAGTGCATCAGCACCATGCAGCACTGCGTATTCTCCCATGAGAAGGATTTTGCCGAAAGAGAAAATCTTTTCCATTGTGTCAGGTGGGTTTGAGGGATGATAAAAACGATTTCACTGCAGCTACACTTACCGTTTTATCACTAAAATATTCCACGGTTTTTTCCCTTTCGGTGGACCCGGCATCCAGTGAGTTGAGTATATTTTGCAGGTGCATCTTCATGTGGCCCTGCTGAATTCCTGTAGTAACCAATGATGCCATAGCAGCAAAATTGTTGGCCATTCCCAGAGCGGCAGCAATTCTCATAAGGGTTTTGGCATCAGGCTGCCTGAGAATATCGAGCGATTTGGCAGCCAGCGGGTGCAGGCGCGTCAATCCGCCTACTGTACCCAATGCCAGGGGAATTTCCAATTGCATTACAAACCTATCATTCTCAATGGAGACCTTGCTCAGCGATCGGTACATCCCATCCCTGGAGGCATGGGCATGGCCGGCAGCCTCAACAGCACGAAAATCGTTGCCCGTAGCCAATACCACGGCATCCACTCCATTAAAGATTCCTTTGTTGTGGGTAACGGCCCTACCCGTGTCGTGCCATGCAATATCCGCGGCAAGCTTCATTTTTTCGGCAAACTTCTCAGGAGCCATCTCTTGGTTCCAATGCAAACTGCTTATTGGGGCTTCTATCTGCATGCGAACCATGCTGTCAGGGGTATGATTAGACAAAATGGCCATGACTATCTCTGTTTCCCCGGGTCCTGCCATTTCATTGATCAAATCAGGTAAGGCTTGTCCCATGCCCTCCAGCAAGGTATTGATAAAATTGGCTCCCATGCTGTCCATGGTTTCCGCTTCCAGATCCAGTTGAAAATAGTTGTCGGGTAACCCATCAATTTGCTTCAGCAAGGCAGAGGTGATACCTCCCCCCCGCTTTTCCATGTTTTCGGTAAGAGGACCTACCGCATTGAGCAATCTCGAGGATATCACTGTCCAATGAGAAGCAAGTGCAGCTTTGTCACCGTGGAAAACAAAATGGAGTTGTCCTTTTTTGCGCGTGGCAATTTCAAGGGTAGTAAACCCTCCTCTCTGCGACCAGAAGGATGCCGCCTTTGAAGCAGCCGCTACCACTGAACTTTCTTCAATCACCACCGGAACGTGATACAATATCCCGTCAACGAGCACATTGGGGACAATACCCCAGGGCAAGTGATAATTGGAAAGGGTGTTTTCGGAAAAGCTCTCAAATTTGCCCTGTGTTTCCTCCTCCGGAATTCTGAATTGACCGAGAAAATCATCAAGTTTTTCGTCGGGCAGGTAATCAGAAAGCCAACGAATTTTTTCCTCCCGGGTAAGCCGGGAAAAACCTTTTATGGGTTGCTGACTATGCATATTCAGGAAATATTATGTTTGAATCATTATGCTGTGATGTTTTTGTGCAGAGAGAAGTTTCAGCTGAGATGCAGAAAAAAGAGCCATCGTATTATCGATGGTTTTTGACCCTCAGGTAGGCATGAGCCATAATCAGCCCGTCGATATGCGATTTTGCCCAGTCTCTCAGGGAGGAGTAGCTGTCGCGTGCATGCTTGAGAAACCCGGAAGCCATACCATAGGCAGCAGGCAGGGGGCTTGTTTTGATGAAATAATACCCGTCAAGATAGTTTCTGATACCTCCGCTGATGATAAGCATGGGGGTTTTGTTTTCTGCCCCTTCTTCCATGAGAGATTTGATATCTTCGAGCATGTCATTGGCGGTTTGCCCCACATACACCATAGGTTCAAAAAGTTCGTGGTCGATGCTGGGTCTTCTCATCATCTCCACCCGGGCAAAGTTTGTGCCTCCAAAAGCGGCAAACTCGATGGCTGCCAGGGGCAGTTTCATGAGTTCACGAAGGCTTTCGCGCCCCATTCCCTGCCCTACTTCTTTCACCAGTACAGGCATTTTCAACTGCGAGACCACCTCTTTGATAACTTCCAGCGGCGCATGTTTCAACCTGTCTCCTTCGGGCTGAAACCACTCCTGAAGGGGGTTTACATGGATGACAAGTCCGTCGCATCTCAACAGGTTGACCATGTCGGTAACTTCATTGAGTGTGTTTTGTTCCACCATCTGCTCCAGCTGCGCGATTCCCAGGTTGGCCCAGAAGGGCAATTCATCACCAATGACTTTGCGCATATCGAAATCGGGGAGGTGTTTTTCCGATTCCAGCAGGATTCGGCAAGAGCCCAGCCCCATGCCCAGGCCAAATTCGTTGGCTGCCCGTGCAAGGTTGGTATTGATATGGCGTGCTACACCACTCCCTCCCGTCATACTGGAAATCCATACAGGCACCTTCATGGTTTTTCCTGCCAGTTCCACTCCCGGTATGCCGGTAATGGAATGACCGGAAAGCAGGGGTTCGTAAACAAATCTTTCGTCTTTTTCTATGGTTCCGGTCCTGTTGGTCAGGGCCAGGTTAATATGGTCCTTTTTGCGATCTTCCATAAGTGCTTTTTTCTATTTGTCGATATGTCTTGAGATTACCAGCCTTAATATTTCACTTGTACCTTCGCCAATCTGAAGAATGCGCTGGTCGCGGTAAAATCTTTCAATATCGCTGTCTCTCACCAGCCCGTAAGCTCCGTGTATCTGGATAGCCTCATCGGCCACTTCACGGGCAATTTCTGAGGTATACAGTTTGGCCATGGCAGCTTCTTTACCGAATGGCAGCCCGTTGTCTTTGCGCCATACAGCATTGTAAAGAGTATTGGCTGCCAGTTCAATTTTCACTGCCATATCTGCCAGTTTGAAGGCTATGGCCTGGAAGTGTTTGATAGGTTTTCCGAATTGCTGCCGTTTGGTAGCATATTGCTGCGCCATTTCAAAGGCCCCTCGGGCCAGTCCGAGGCCCATGGCACCAATAGTGAGTCGTCCGCTGTCAAGGGTTTCCAGCATCTGTCGTCCTCCTTTGCCCAGTTCACCCAGCAGGTTCTCTTCAGGTACTTTTACATTGTCGAACTGCAACTTGCCGGTATCGGCTGCACGCCACATCATTTTATTGGTAATGCGTTCGCTGACATAGCCCGGTGTGGAGCTCTCAACTATAATGGTAGAAAGTAGTTTTTTTCCGTTTTTTTCTCCGGTGATGGCCTGAATGGTTGAACCCAATGACATGGGGGATGCGGCATTAGAGATAAAGATCTTCTCCCCGTTGATTACCCATTGACCGTTAACCAGTTCGGCACGGGTATCGGTACCCATGGCATCGCTTCCCGCGTTGGGCTCGGTAAGAGCAAAGGCCCATGTGTGATCACCTGAAGTGAGACGGGGAATAAGGCTCTTTTTCTGCGCTTCTGTGCCAAACATATATACAGGGCCGATACCCAGGGAATTATGTGCCGCAAGGGTGGCAGCCTGGCTGCCATCTACACGGGCTATCTCTTCCACTCCCAGTACCAGCGAACGGTAGTCCATTCCGCGTCCACCATATTCCACAGGAATGTTTACACCAAACAGGCCCAGCTTACCCATAGCTTTGGTCAACTCCACAGAAAACTGCTCTTTCTGGTCAAGTTCTGCGGCCACAGGGCGAACCTGTTCTTCGGCGAATTTCCTTACTTTCAGGCGGAAATCTTCATGTTCCTGAGAAAAAAAAGGACTTTTAGTCATACGTTGTGCTTTTCTTTTAGTTTGTAATTCCGATATTAATGGTTTTCAGGATTCAAAGCTTATCAACACCTGCCCGTCGCTCACCTGGTCACCCTCTTTTACATTGATCCTGGAGATGGTATTATCATCAGGAGCAAGTATGGTGTTCTCCATCTTCATGGATTCCAGTACCAATAATGGTTCTCCTGATTTTACCCTTTGCTTTTCGGAAACATTGACCCGCAAAACTTTTCCAAACAGCGATGCTTTTAAATCGAGCAGTTTGCTCACGCTTCTTCCGTTGATGATTTTTGGGGTAACCACAGCCTCAGGCAAGACAACCTGATAATGAACTCCGTTGATCAGGAACATTGCGTTGCGTTCCGAATAGTTGAAAACAACAGAATGTAGCATTTTGTTGCGGTGAAAGTGCAATTTACCGCCATCAATCAAAATATTTTCATAGGTGTCATTATGATTGCCATAGCTGAGGTGCAAGCCGTTATCGCCCAAAGCATGGTAAAACAATTCTTTTTCCTGGTGATTAACTTTTACTTTCTCTGAGGCGGCCAAACGCCATGCACCCGAACCCACGTTTTTTCCAAACCTTTCCATCCAGAGAAAAAGAGCTGCAGCCATGAGGGAAGATTTTTCATCCTCTTCTGCCCCGGACCATTTTTTCAGGTTGTCGGCGATGCTATGGGTGCTGATTTGATTTTCCCTGTAACTGTTATCTTTCATGATATTCAGCAGCAGGCTGCTATTGGTGGTAATACCATGAATGAGCAGTTGATCCAGTGCTTCTGTCATCATTTCGATGGCCTTTGCCCGATCTCCAGCAGTGGTTACAATTTTGGCAATCATTGCATCAAAGCTGGAATGAACACTGCCCGTATTTAAAATTGCGCTGTCTACACGGATTCCTTTGCCTGAGGGTAGGAGTAGCTTTTTGATGGTTCCTGCCGAAGGTCTGAAGTTTTCAGCAGGCTCTTCAGCATACAAACGCACTTCTATGGAATGTCCTGAAACTTTCACTTCAGACTGGCTCAAAGACAGGGGTTTTCCTGCAGCAATTTCAACTTGCTCTCTTACAATATCCACTCCGGTAATCATCTCCGTAACTGGGTGCTCTACCTGAATGCGGGTATTCATTTCAAGGAAATAGAATTTGCCATCTTCGTCCAGGATAAATTCAACAGTACCGGCATTTCGATATCCCACTTCCCTGGCAAGGTTTACCGCTGCCTGATGAAGTTCATGCCGGTTTTTAGCATTGAGCGAAACCGAGGGAGCCTCCTCAACCACCTTCTGATGGTTGCGCTGCATGGTACACTCTCTTTCGTGCAGATGGATTACATTTCCATGGTTATCGGCAAGAATTTGCACTTCAACATGCCTGGGATTCACCAGGTATTTTTCGATGAACACTTTGTCATCATCAAAATAGCGTCGGGCCTGCTCTGCAGCGGCGAAAACAGCCTGTTCCAACATTCCCGGTGTATCGACCCGAATCATTCCTTTGCCCCCACCTCCGGCAGCGGCCTTTACCAGCAGTGGGTAACCAAGCTTGTGCGCATGTTCAATCAATTCAGAAGGAGAACCTTCCAAGCGAGGCAAAAGAGGTATATTGGATTTGCGGGCATATTGGGAGGCCATAATTTTGCTGCCCATCTTTTCAATGACATCACTTTGCGGACCAATAAAGATTATACCAGCCTCTCCGCATGCCTTTGCGAAACGGGCGTTTTCTGATAAAAATCCATATCCGGGATGAATAGCATCCACCTCATTTTCTTTGGCAATATGGATGATGCGCGAAATATTCAACCAGGTTTCCGACAGGTTTCCGTTGCCCAGGCTAAAAGCCTGATCGGCAGTTTTTACGTGCAAATCGGCAGCTTCCATTTCCGTGTACAATGCAACACTGTGTATTTTCATCTGCCTTAAGGTTTTCATTATCCTCAGTGCAATTTCCCCACGGTTGGCTATGAGTACTTTTTTTATCATCATCCTTTTTTTTCTATGGATTGAAAAAAGCCTTCAATTCTTTGGGCTGCCGCCTCCGTTTTACGAACTTTGGCAAGCAAAGCGGTGGTATAAGTATCCAGCGGCTCATCAATCCTGTTAAATATGAGATCGTTGCATAATTTTTTGGTTTCTGAAACAGCCCCGGCACTGGTTTTGTTCAAGGCCTCAAGGCAATCATCTATGATAGATTGCTCTTGTCCGTAGTCAATTACCCTATCTACCAGGCCATGCTCGAGGGCTTTGTCAGTCCGAAAGGTCATGGCTGTCAGCATGGCGTTGCGCACAAAGCGACTTCGGGTTCTTTGCAAAACGAAAGGGGCAATGGTAGCAGGCACCAGCCCAAGGGTAACTTCGGAAAAACGAAACCGGGTTTCCGCACTTGCCACCACCATATCGGATGAAGCAACCAGGCCAATGGCACCACCCACCACATTGCCATGAATAATGGCAATGGTAAAAACAGGCAAATCAAACCACAATTCAAAAACCTTTTGCAGCTTCATGTTCTGGAGGCTCAGCTGCTGCTCATCCATTCCCTGGGTGGTACGCATCCAGTCGAGGTCGGCCCCGGCACAAAAATCCTTGCCCTTGCCTCTTATAACAGCCAGACGAGCCCCTTCATCTACAGGAAAATTGGTCAGCACATCCTGCAATTCGTCCATGGTTTGCTCATCAATGGCATTGCGTTTATGCTCACGATTCAGGGTAATGGTAAAAACCCCCTGGTCAAAATGGGTAAGAATATTTTTGTAAGGGCTCATCCTGTTCTGATTTTAATTTTTATCCCCGGGGTTTCAAGTTACGGTTAATTTTTTTCATTCCCGACACATCCTTTTATTTAATCTTCAGGGGAAGATACATCCTATCCTGACACTCCCACCCAATAAAGAAACCTGTATTCGCTTCACTGATTATCATACTACCCGTCTCATCCTGACAGGTCATTTCTTCAACCCCATGGTGTTTACATCCTGTATACCCCTGGTTTGAATTCAGGCCATTGTCTTTGTGTTACAATATCAAGTACCATTGACAGAACTGATCTTGTATTGGCGGGGTCAATAATACCATCATCCCAGATTCTGCTGGTAGAATACATGGCAGAACTTTCATAATCATAGCGGGCTTTGATCTCATTGTATAGTTGTTCTTCCGATTTCGCTTCGGGGACAGCTCCGTTTTTGCCTTTTCCTTTCTTGAGCTGTGTAAGCACCCTTGCCGCCTGATCACCCCCCATCACACCAATACGCGCATTGGGCCACATGAAGAGAAAACGCGGGTCAAAAGCCCGGCCTGCCATCGCATAATTGCCTGCCCCGTATGAACCGCCTGTTACAACACTAATCAATGGCACTGCACTGGTAGAAACGGCATGAATCCACTTGGCTCCATCGCGGGCAATACCATCGTGCTCATATTTTTTACCTACGATAAAACCAGTAACATCATGAAGAAAAATAATAGGTGTTTTGCGAAAGTTACATAGTTGCACAAAGTGGGCCCCTTTGCGTGAAGTTTCTCCAAACACGACCCCATTGTTGGCCACTATGCCTACCTGGTACCCATTGATACGGGCAAAACCCGCAATGAGCGTTTTGGCATACTCTTGCTTGAAGGGTTGGAACTCTCCACCATCAACAATATGTTCAATTACACTGGCATGATCAATCAACGTGCCGGCCTCATTGACAGCCAGCTTGTGCAATCCGCGTGAAGGCAGCAGGGGCTCCCTACCTTCCATTCGGTTTATCATTTGCGGCTGAGAAGGATGAAACCCTGAAACAATGCTTCTGCAAATCTTTAACGCATGAAGATCATCATCAGCAAGGTGATCTACCACTCCCGAAATACGGGCATGAACATCGCCCCCTCCAAGTTCTTCGTCGGTAACCTCTTCTCCGGTAGCAGCTTTTACCAATGGGGGCCCGCCAATAAAGATGGTACCCTGGTTTTTTACAATGATACTCTCGTCGCTCATGGCAGGAATGTATGCCCCGCCAGCAGTGCATGAACCCATTACCACGGCTACCTGGGGGATGCCCATGGCGGAGATGCGCGCCTGGTTGCTGAATATCCGTCCAAAATCATCCTTATCGGGAAATACACGGGATTGCTCCGGAAGAAAAATTCCGCCACTGTCTACCAGGTAAATGGCCGGCAAATGATTGTCGATGGCAATCTCCTGTGCACGTATGTGTTTGCGGATGGTTTCGCGGATGTAGGTACCTCCCTTAACGGTGGCATCATTGGCCACAATTACCACGTACCTGCCCTGTACTTTGCCGATTCCCGAAACAATACCAGCAGAAGGAAACTGGTCGTTGTACTGCCCAACAGCAGCAAGGGCCGACAATTCAAGAAAAGGAGAATCCTTGTCCAGCAGAGCATCGATGCGCTCTCGGGCGGTAAGCTTGCCACGGCTCCGGTGCAACGCTACAGCTGCTTCTGAGCCCCCGGCAATTACACGTTTGTATTTTTCGTAATAATCCTTCAGCAACTCTTCTATGGTGTGTTGAGTTCCGGA
>SLPR01000440.1 GCA_007131895.1 Bacteroidales bacterium
CGTGGGTGCTACTACCACCGAACGTTTAAAGGAAGAATTGCGGATGTATCGCAGGAATGTGGTTTTGCCTGTACCCGCCCTCCCGGTAAGAAAAACACTCTTGCCGGTATTTTCAATAAATTCATAGGCCAGCTTCAGTTGCGGGTTATGGTTAAAGTCCATGGTCATTAATTAAGTTATCAGTAATTGATAAAAATAGCAAAAATAACCACAGAATTCAATATTTTGAAGGTTAAAATTTCTGACAAGTATACATTGTCATCATTGCTTTGCCGGGTGCTTTGCCGGGAAGAAAAGGGGTGATGGTATTTTTAGCAACCTCCCCGGGCACTCAGTGTTTCTGTTTGTACTGCAGGGATAATGCCTGCAGGTTGTTGCCGTTTCTGCGGAGCAGCCTGCCCCGTTCCCATAAATCTCCTGTAATCAAAGCGTGCCTTTTCTTCCCTGTAGCTGGAAAAAGCAGGCTGAAATTCTTCCAGTGCATACTTAAGGGCACTTTCGTAATTGCCCCCCAGCACCATGATGTTTTCATTGAGCCCTTTGGCCAGCAATAGTAAGCGGGCATTATGGGCATCCGATTCCCGTGCACCATACAATACAGGGGTTTGACCTTTTAACCTGTTCAATGTCCTTATGCTTTGCTTGTTTAGCAAATCAGCAAAAGGAATGTTGATGGCCAATGGCAAATGTCCGTCCATGAACGCTTCCTCCGATCGCAGGTCTACAAGCACAAAATCGCTGGTGTTTCCCTCAGCAATACTGCGCAGCTGAAGATAGTTCATCAAATGGTTGTTTTCGGTGATCGCTTTAACTACCTCATTGTTGGAGCGTCCGTAGTTGTTAGTGGTAAATAAGTTCACCACTACCACAATGGCCACAAATGCAAAGGCAAGCAGGCTGATATTGTTGAGATTTTTGTCGTTTTTCATACTAGTATAGGTTTAAACAGCCAATGAGACATTCTTTGGTTTTAAGTCTGGTTTTAATTCAGCACCCTCCTCTTCCCCCGGGAGTTTCCAGTTCAATGATGGTTCTTACAGGAACTTGCGGAGCCGCCTGTCTGGGTAGTGCATCTCCCTCCAGGAACATCTGGCGGGCTTTGCTGAGAAAGCGCACCGAAAACCCTTCATCAAGGTTGTTGGGGTCCTTGGGTTTGTCAGAGCCATTAAACAACGTATCAAACATTCCGTTGAGGCCCCCTTCCAGCACATAAATTCCTTCAAAACCTGCCCGTCTGGCAACAGTCCAGGCCATGTCGGCACCGCTCTCGCCGTAGCTGTAAAACACTTTTTTGCCATTGTTGTTTCCGAAAAAATCCCTGTACCTTCGTCCCAGCAGCTCATCTATGGTAATATTGATGGCACCGGGCAGGGCGAATCTTTCAAATTCTTCCGGCTCTCTCACGTCAATGAGGATAAAGTTTTTGTCCTGTTGTATGATTTTGTAGGTAGCCTCTTCCACATCTACAAATCTGTCGTTTTGTTGCAGCATAGCCAGCAGTTCATGGGCAGGTACTTCACGGGCGTTGCTTTTGCGTTGTTCGGGAAGGAAAAGCAACGCAAACATAGAGAGAATAAGCAGCGCACCCGGCATTACGTAGGATGGGCGCTGGCTGGCGATCTCTTTGGGGGTTTGGTTTACATTGTCTTCAATGCGCTGCGTAATGGCAAAGGCCAGAACAGCCATCATGACCAGGGCGAAGGCAAACCACGAACGAGGCATGCCCAGGGTTTCGTAAATAAAGGGATTGCCCAAAAAGCTGCCAGTGTACAGAGGCTCCCAGGCATTGTAAAAATGGCCGAAAATAAAAATACCCACTACACTGCCGGCCAGGAACAACATAGCGTCAACTTTGCCTACCGTTGCTGCCACGATGCTGGTTCCGGGGCAATACCCTCCCAGGATAAATCCCAGCCCCATGATGGCTCCACCCACAAGGGCCGACCAAAGGAAAAGGGGATTGACAAACACAAGACTCATGTCGATCCAGCCCATGAAGCTAAGAAACGTCAGTCCAACCATGGCTGTAACTCCTGCAGTAAAGAAAACACGCAATACTACAAAGTCGTAACCGTAAAACACACCTGCCAGTTTGCGCGGTGAGGAAAAACCTGCCTGTTCCAGTACATAGCCGAAACCAATACCCAGCAGCAGGGCAAAGAAGAGATTCAGTTCGGGGTTTACTAAACCCTCGGGGATAAATGGTGCCATATCGTTATCGTTTTGTCAGTAGGGTTAAATCCAAAGTTTTCTGAAGAACCAGGCCATCATGTAGCCGGATCCAAAAATAGCCATCATGGTAAGGATGCCCCCGGTAGAAAGAACCGCCATCCCACTGAGGGCGGCCCCGCTGGTGCATCCGCGGCCAAACTGGGCACCCAGCCCGAAGAGCAGACCTCCGGCAATGGCAAACAGCGCCCGTGTGGGTTTATTGATACGGGGTCCCCGCTCCATTTTTAATCCTAAGCGGTTGGAAGAAGCCCCGCTGATAAAGCCGCCCACTATCACTCCTATGGCAAGAATTACCAGCCACGAGCGAAATGGCCCTGTTTCACTGGCAAAATAAGCATCATAAAAACCGGACTGACTCGCGTATTCCGGTGCTGTGTGTATTACGGCGGCTGCCATGGCATCCTTGGCGGCACCACTGGCACCGAGTCCACGCCCGGTAATTACAAAGGAGGCCAGCAGAACCAACCCCAGCAGGAATCCTGCCAGGTAGGGGTTCATAAAGGGTTTGGGTTGGGTTTCTGTTGTCATATGCAATGGATGTTTGGATAATTCTTCTGTCGGTTTCTTCCCTGAGAAATCTCCGGATTTTATAATTTGTTAGTTTAACAACCTCCCTGGACTGTAGTTACCTCTACCTTTTCGGCTGGCGTGGCTCGTTCTGTGCTGATATTTTCCAGTCCGGCTTTGATCAAAGGGAAGTTTTTGACATGCATGGGTGTGAATGATCTTCCCGGAGGCTGCGTTGCCACCATGGTTTGATGGATGAAACTATTGGCACCATAATCAAGGCTGCGGAATTCATAGCCCATCACGGCCAGAAATGCGCTGGCATAAGCGGCATTTTGCCCTGTAAAACAATATGCTACAATAGGCTGGTCAGTGGGCAGGGTGAGGATATCTTCGTTGCTGTGAAATGCCTTCTTGGGGTTGTACTGAATGGCGCCAGGCAGGTGGCCCTGATCGTAAAGTGCCTGAGGCCAGTAGTTGATAACATAATAATCTTCCACTTCTTCCAGGATATCCATAAAGTCTGCAGCAATATCGTCCCATTTGATCTCCAGGGCATCTTGTGCACGCTTGCGCAGTATCTCGTAACCGTTGCTTTTTCCCGTGTTTAACTGTGGTAGTGAGCCCGGAGCATTCATCTGGTGAGGTGCCGTTTCAAGTTTCCCCAACAGGTCGTCCGATAAGTTTGCGTACCAGAAGCGGCGGGCGATATCATCATGCCAGGCGCTCATGCCAAAACGCATGTTGAAGGTGTTGTCATACCCCAGCATCCTGAGCAATGCCACAACATAACCGGACAGGTGAGCATTGTTGCAAACCACCACAATTTTGTCGAAGCTGTTGGGTTCGATGCGGTTTTCAAAATAGTCAAGGATGTTTTCAGGCTGAATGTTAACAGCATTTTCAATATGTCCGCGCGAAAAATCCCTGGCTGAGCGAACATCGATAACATGGTAGTTGTTTGCCCGCAGGTTGTTGTGCACTTCTTCTGCATTGATGAAAAAAGGAACAGAGGGGTGATTCACAATGTCACCATTTTCTTCCAGGTATTGAAGCAGGATTTCTGCTTCGTTTATCGTGCTGGTTTGTTCGGTTGGGGTATCTGAACCGGAGCATGCGCTTAGCAAAATAGCTATCATCAGCAGCCCTGAAAGTTTTATTGTTGAGTTAAAGCAGTTCATATGTTTTTTTTTAATGCTGTGTTTTGATAATAAAAGAAATGGTGTCTTTTTCTTATTTTAGTCCATAGGCAAAATTACAGGAATTTCGGTCTGATTCTCAGCATGATGTAGGCAAAATAAGCAGGTTCGTCTTTTGAGCCTCTCGTGGCTCCCCTGTTGATGATTTCCATAGACTCAGACCCAAACATCCAGGAGAATCCCCCGATGATGCGGGTAAAATCGTTGAAGCGGTAATTGAGCGTCAGGTCAATTTCTGTACCCAGGTATTTGCTGATGGTTTCATCCTGGTAAATAAAGTCATTTTGAATGAAAAAAAGATGGAGATCCGCCCCCAAAGTTGTATTATCCGATAGCGTCACTTTGTTTTTCAGGTAAGGATTCACCAGCCCGGCGCCACGTGTATGGGCAGGATAGTTGAGGAAATAATCCATTAATCCACTTTCACTATGGCCTGCACCATGGGTAGGATCAAATGCCTTAAATTTTGAAGGATCCTCCGGGTCGTTGCCTGAAAGGATTTCAAGACCCAGGGTGGAGTTTACATTGTCAGCCAGCGTGGTGGTTGCCTCAGCCCTGAAATACAATGCGCTGATGTCCTGTCCGCCTGCTGTCTTTCCATGCTGAAAACCCGGATTAACCATCAGGTCGAATTCATTGAGCTGCCAGGTGAGATAAGCAGACCAGGTACCTCTTACATACAACAGTTGAGGGTTGTCTTGGTTTTCGTATCCATCAGCAATACCCAGTAATGAAAGGTTGGCATCACTGTTTAAGGCAGTGTTGAACCAAACGAAATTCATGTATTTGTAGTTGTTGATGTTATAGTCGGTAAAGAAATTCTGCTGAAAAGCACCCGGGGGCTGGTTAAAAGCAGTTCCGAAATGGATTTCTCCTGCCGGAGAGATGTATTTCAAAAGAGCCATGTCGTGCTTTTGTGCATTTTGGTTCCAGTCATTGATGGCGAAAAAACGTTGGTTGTCGTAGCGTAATTCCTGACGTCCGATTTTCAGGGATAAGCTATCGGAAAAAAGCAGTTCTGCCCATGCCTGGTGTATGGCCAGGGAGGGATGGTTTTGCTTTTGAGGTTCCTGCCCCCATATTCTTACATCCTGAAAAGCAATGTGTGTGCGGATGTTTTCTTTTTTAAAAGTTAAATTCAGCCTGGTGCGCTGGCTTACATGCCCGGCGGCCTTTTCATTCTCCTGTGGCAGTACCCTGTAGCCATGCCTTAGCTCTGCCCGGGGGCTGATGTCGGCACTGATGCTGAATTGTGCCATCAGTGAGGGCATATATATGATCAAAAAAACCAATAGTCCTGTTGCTTTCTTCATGTTGCCTCGTTTTGGTTATTTTTCGATTAGATGTTATAGTTGTCCGGCTTGAATTTTGGATCTGCGCCGGGTTTTTCAAGCTTTTCTCCTACCGGTTCTTTTGCAGTTTTGGATTCCGGTATTGTTCCTTCTTCTGTTTCCAGTTCTTCCCACCCGGTTACCATTGCTTTCAGGTTGGATGTTAAGGTATGTCCCGTGGTAATGAGGTACAGGTGAACAATTACAAAAGCCATAAGAACATAGGCTCCTATGGTGTGTGCGTACGCAACAGCTTCCAGGCTGCTTACCCCCAGTTCTTTGATTTCACCCTGGCTGGGGTACCGGTAAAACATGTAGGCCAGTCCGCTGGCTATCATTACCGGAAAGACCAGTATCTTCAAAGAAAGATACACCAGTCTTTGCAAGGGGTTGAGTTTGCTGAGTACCGTTTTGCGGGTAGGGTGGGGGGCATTGCGAAAAATTCCGAAAACATAGTATTCAGCCTGTAACCGCAGGTTTTCTGTAGTAGGCATGTATTGTTTCCATTCTCCCGTAGTAAAATGCCAGAAGATGGTAAAAACGGTAAGAATGATAAATGCCCAGGCTGCCTTGTTGTGAAGGTCTACGGCATTTTCAAACCCGAAAAAGGTAAAAGAGCCATGCACCTCAAAGCCGGTAAGAGCCAGAAAGAATATCAGGAAGGCCTGTGTCCAGTGCCAGAACCTTTCGTACAATTTATAGATGTAAACATTTTCTGTTTTTGCCATGGTCCGAAGATTATGCTTTGGATGTATTGTTCATTTTTTTGTAAGAGAAATACCTGATAATGGCGTGCGTAGCCACTCCCAGTAAAGATAAAATAATCAGCATTACGCCCATGGTGTCAATGGCAGCATGGGTGGTTTTCCCGGGAATATATGCACCTTCTACAAACTGCATCCTGCTGTTGTTGCGTGTATGGCAATCTGCACAAGTAAGTGCCTCGCTGGCCGGAGAAACCATATGATTTACGGGGAGGTACATTTCGGTGTCTACAAAATCCCATTGTCCGCTGTAGGGGCGATCAAGATATTTCATTCCTTCTTCCAGGGCCCGTTCCCAGTCCAGATCGAGCCACAGGGCACCTTTGCCTTCCTCCCTGTCCCAGAGTTTGGCCTGCAAAATACTCATATACACAGGATCGTAGGGCTGACGTCCCCGGTGCACTTTCGAAGGAATAATGCGTGACTCAGGGTCGTCGGCAGAGCCAAACAAGGTGTTGATGCGCAAAAAGGCTTCGGTAGTGTCTACTTTGTCGGATAGAAGAAAGTGATCTGCAGTACCGTTAAACCACATGTATTCTGGTACTACGTTGGTTTGCCATGCCGCATCTCCTTTTATAGACTGGTAGATGGGGTTGCCCTGACTGTCAAACAATTCAAAAGCCTTTCCGTCCTGCAGGTCTCCGGCGGTAGACCAGTCCCAGTACATTTTGGTGGCATTCACTTTGGCATATTCGGGGATATGGCAGGTTTGACATGCAATTTTCGAGACATGGGTGTTAAGCATCTGGTCCAGGTGAGGTGTGGCGGTGTGGCATTGTTCGCAGGTGGCCCTGCGGGTATTGGACGATGAAACACCATAATAGCGTCCTTTCATCACGTGGTTGGTAGCTGTGTGGCAGTCTACGCAATCCATGTTGCCTCCGTCTACTCCCATGTGTACATCCACCTTACGTGAAGCCGTGAGCAGGGCCTCTTCCAGATCGCCGTGTTTTACATTGTTTCCGCCACCACCATGGAAGTGGCAGTAGCCACAATTGGTTTTGGTGGGTCGACCCACGTTTTGTACGATGGTTTGAAAATCCTGTCCGGGCTCAGGATAACCGGCTCCTCCACGGAGTTTTTCATAAGTGCCGGTATTGTCATGGCAAACCAGGCAGTCCACGTTGTATTGGTTGGAGAAGTCGAAATCCATATCTTCCCATCCAAAACCCGCATGGCAGCGGTTACAGGTGGCTTCATTGGAAAAAATTCCGGTGCAGAAGTTGTTCAGCAGGTTCTTCTTGCCAAGGTAAGTTACTCCTCTGCCTTCGATATAGTCTTCCCGCTCCCAGGTAAAGTGAAAACTGTTTAGCAATTCTTCCCCTCTTTCTGTATGGCAGGAAATGCAAGTTGCTGTAATTTCATGAGGGTTGTCGAAATCACGTTGCAAAGCTTCATGCTTGCTGTGGTCAACACTGGGTATGTGCGGCTGACTGTACTCTTCTCTGAGTTCTGCAAGAAGCTTGTTTTCCTGGCTTGCGTCTCGCAGAACCACCGTTATAATAATCAGTGGTACAACTACCGATAAGATAAAAGTTACAGTATTCTTCATGAGTTATGGGTTATTGCAGTTTTTTTTTTTTGACTTAAGATGTAGTTTTGCAGGGTTACAAACCCAAACATACAGTGGCAAATATATGAATAGGATTTGGTTTTTTGCAGCCCGTTTTTCTATATATAGATATATTTAGATACTACGTAAAAAGCTGACTGGCAGCTTATAACCCTGTAATTTAAATTTAGTCTAAATATAAATTTGCAGCAGTTTGCAACTGTAAATTTTCCATTGTACTTCAGATGTTAATTTTTGCTTGTGCAAAAGATGCAAAAACCCCCTGTTGGATGTAAAAGTAATTGTTTCAACTTGTTGAAAACTACAAGAAATACTGAATTTATTCTTTAATTGGAATTGCCGGGTTGTGGCTCCTGTGAATTTGTAATTTTTCTTAACAGGTATAAGTATGTTCCCTGGGATTGTCAGAACATAGAATGTGTTAATAAGTGTTATGATAAAATCGGGAGTGTATATCAAAATTAATAGTATATTAGCCTAGGTAAAACCTATGGTATGTCTAATAAAATTTGAAAATGGGAAAAGCTGACTATACCCTTATTTTTATAGTTGAAGATGATAAATTTTATGCTGATGTTATCCGCAAAGCATTGGAGTCAAGAAATTTTATGAATATAAAAACCTTCGCTACGGGGGAAGAATGTCTGAAACACCTGGACCTGAAGCCTGAAATTATCTTGCTCGATTATCGTTTGGGAGAGGATGTTATGGATGGCATGGATGTTTTGAAATCCATACGCAAATCGGGGTTGGATGCACAGGTGATTTTTCTTACCGGTGTAGATAAGCTTGAAGTTGCCACCAATACAATCAAAGCAGGTGCTTACGACTATGTGGTAAAGTCGGAAGCTGCCATAGAAAGAATCAGAAATATCATCCGTAGGATTACCTTCGAAAATCATATCAAAAGAGAAAACCTTCTCCTGAGACGAAGCCGCAAAATCATTCTTACCATTATATTCCTTCTTGCCATAGGCATATTGGTGCTGGGGGCATTGCAGGTTATGCGGTAAAAACGGTTCCAGGGTGTTTCTTTTGTCAACAACCCCCTTAATTTGGTCTGCTGAACAATTTTGGGTTATTCAGCTGTTTTATCGGCTACACTCCTGTTGCTTTCTCCAAATGTACCCAACGTGTCTTCGTTCCGACATTTATTTTGAAAGTACGTACCTTTGCATTGCATTAAATTTTATACATGACAAATCCACGCGGAACCTCTTCTCTTTTTCTTCCCCTTACTGCCGACGAAATGCATAACAGGGGTTGGGATCAGGCCGATGTTATCCTGGTAAGTGGCGATGCCTATATTGACCATCCTTCCTTTGGCACTGCCATCCTTGCCCGTATGGCAGAGGCGCAGGGTTTGCGTGTAGCGGTTCTGGCCCAGCCCAACTGGCGCGATGATTTGCGCGACTTTAAAAAACTGGGTGTACCCCGGCTTTTTTTTGGCGTTACGGCAGGAAGCATGGATTCCATGGTCAACCATTATACGGCCCTTCGCCGCAAACGCAGTGACGATGCCTATACCCCCGGTGGCCGTGCAGGTTACCGCCCCGATTATGCTTCGGTGGTGTATACCCAAATCCTCAAAAAGCTGTATCCCGATATTCCGGTGGTGCTGGGGGGGGTGGAGGCCTCCATGCGCCGGTTTACCCATTACGATTACTGGCAGGATAAAGTAAAACCTCCGGTGCTGGCAGAAAGCGGAGCTGATTTGCTGCTGTATGGCATGGCCGAACAGCCCTGGAAGATGCTGCTGGAACTCACAAAAAAAGGGGTGCCATTGCATTCCCTTCACAATCTGCCCCAGACAGCCTTCCTGCGTGATGTTTCGGAGAATATTCCTCCCCTGAAAAACACCCCGGATCAGCAACTTCCCTCTCATGAAGATTGTCTGCACAGCAAAAAGACCTTTGCAGATGCTTTCCGTGCCATCGAAGAAGCGTCCAACATGCTTGAATCACCGCGCCTTGTGCAGCAAGTGGGCCGTCAGCAGGTGATTGTCAATCCACCCGTACCGCCCGCTGATGAACAAACCGTGGATGAAGCCTGGGAATTGCCCTATACCCGTGTGCCACACCCCAAATACCGGAAAAAACCGCCTATTCCCGCCTGGGAAATGATAAAATTCTCGGTGAATATTCACCGTGGGTGCTTTGGTGGTTGCAGCTTCTGCGCCATCAATATGCACCAGGGGAAATTTGTACAGAGCCGTTCAGAAAAATCCATCCTCAACGAGCTGGAAGAGATTGCTAAAATGCCTGATTTCAAGGGGCACATCAGTGATTTGGGTGGCCCATCGGCCAATATGTACAAGATGGAAGGCATTGACAAAGAAATGTGCCGGCGCTGCAAGCGGCCCAGCTGCATCTATCCCAATACCTGCAAAAACCTCAATTTTGATCACAATCCCCTGTTGCAGCTGTATGAAAAGGCCGAAAAAATCCAGGGGATCAAAAAAATCACCATTGGCAGCGGGGTACGCTACGATATGTTGATGGGAAAAACTCCTCAGCAAAACAAGCAATACGGTTTACAGCCTTACATTCAGAAATTGCTGCGCCATCATGTTTCCGGCCGTTTGAAGGTAGCTCCCGAGCATACCTCGCCCCAGGTTTTAAAGCTGATGCGCAAACCTGCATTTACAGGATTTGAAGAGTTTCACAAAGTGTTTCGCAATGTGTGCCAAAAGGAATCACTCCCCTTGCAGCTGGTACCGTATTTTATTTCGGGACACCCCGGCACCCTTGAAAAGGACATGAAAGATCTCTCGGTACTGGTCAATAGACTGGGTTACCGCCCTGAGCAGGTGCAGGAGTTCACACCCACCCCCATGACGCTGGC
>SLPR01000451.1 GCA_007131895.1 Bacteroidales bacterium
AAAAAAAATCAGGAATAAACCCTTTAATGCACTTATTGACCCCTCTTCGCGGGATCATTTTTATTTTTTCTGGCAAAAGGTAATGGGAGAAAAGTGTTCTGCCAGTGTAGAGATTGCCATGATTGTTGAAGATACCAGGTATGAGCATTTTCTCATTAACAGCCAGCCTTATAAGGATGAAACAGAGGGTGAATGGTTTGTAAGGCTTTGGGCAACCAATGTGTCAGAGCTTAAAAAAACAGATGTGCTGCGCGACAGTGAACGGCGCTATCGCTTGCTTTTCAAAAACATGATCAACGGATTGATGGTTTTAAAACCTGTTTTCAAAAACGGTAAGCCTGATGATTTTTTATTTTTCCGTGCCAATGCATCTTTCGAACAAATTACAGGAATCAGTGCACAGAAATTGGAAGGAGCTCCATTTTTGGATATTTTTCCTGATGCCGGAGCTCATATTCTGCCTATGCTGCACAAAACCATTGAGGATAAAACCAACCAGAATCTGGAGAACTTTTATCTCCATGAAGACCTTTTTGTAAACATTTACACATTCATTCCAGAGCAGGATTATGTGGCCATCATCATTGAAGATGTTACAGCGAAAATGATGGCAGAAAAAGAAAAACGGCAAAGCCATGAAATGCTGCAAACCATATTCAAGATTCTGCCTGTTGGTGTTACCATTACAGATATTGAAGGCAATATCATTGACTGCAATCTCTCCTCAGAAGAGTTGCTGGGGTTGAAAAAAGAAGAGCACCTTGTCAGGAATTTAGCAGGAAGCGACTGGGAGATAATCCGCACAGACATGAGCCGTATGCCGGTAGCAGAGTTTGCCAGTGTGAGGGCGCTGAAGGAAAACAGGATAGTGGAAAATGTGGAAATGGGGATTGTAAAAAGCAACAAGGAAATTACCTGGATCAACGTGAGTGCAGCACCCATTCCCTTGCCAGACTTGGGGGTGGCCATTGTATATTCTGACATAACAGAGCGGGTACAGGCCCAGGAAGAGACCGAACAAAAATTCAAAAACATCGTACAGAATTCCACCGACGCCATTATTATTGTCAATCAAGCCGGTTCAATCATAGAGTGGAACAAGGGGTGTGAACTCATATTCGGCTTCCGCAGAAAGATGGTGCTGGGACAAAAAATCTGGGATTTTATTGATAGCCGCACTTTGCCGGATGCTTCTGTGAGTGAAAAGTCACTTTTTGATAAAAAGCATATTCAGCAGGCGCTGCAATCGGGTGACAGCGTTTGGTTCAAAAAAATCAGTGAAACAAAAATAAAAGACTCCCATGGAAAGACCAGGATCATTCAGTCAGCCGCATTCCCCGTAAAATCGGGCCGTTTCTTTCTGATGGGCATCGTAGCCAGGGATATTTCAGAAGCCAAAGAAACTGAAACGATGCTCATGATCGCCAAGGAGCAGGCGGAGGAAGCAAGCCAGGTAAAAAGCCAGTTTCTGGCCAATATCAGTCATGAAATACGCACACCCCTCAACGCTATCATGGGATTCACAGAAATTCTCAAAGAGTTTCCTGTTTCGGACGAAAAATTCAACTCCCTGTTGTCGGGTATTGAGAAAAGCAGCAAAGCGCTCATGGGGCTTATCAACGACATTCTTGACCTTTCACGCATTGAAGCAGGCAAAATGGAGCTCAACCCAACGACCTTCAGCATAGCCAACCTGGTGGAAGATGTAAGGCAGATTTTCTCCCTCAAAGCCGAACAGAAGGGTTTACAGTTTAATGTTACTGTCCATAAGCAGGTTCCTCATGTTGTTCTGCTGGATGAACTAAGAATCAGGCAGATTCTTTTCAACCTGGTCGGCAATGCGGTAAAATTTACAGAAGCCGGAAGTGTGAGCATTGATGTTATGGCACAGAAGTCTGCCAAACATAAAGACTGCATTGACCTGACCATAAAGGTTGCAGATACCGGGCCCGGAATCAATATAAAAGATATACAGACTATATTTGAGCCCTTTTTCCAGAAGCAACCCGAAGGAACCCTTAAACAGGAAGGAACCGGTCTTGGCCTGGCTATCTCCCAGAGGTTTGCAGAAATGATGAATGGAAAAATCTCCGTTATCACCCGTTTGAATGAAGGTACTGAATTCTCGGTTTTTATCCCTGCCATCCCTGCCTCAGAAAGCAAAGACACCTTCAAAATAAAGACAATACCAAAAGACGAAACAAAAAGCACCTTTTCAGATTCCGATGCAAAAAAGGAGATTGCCGCTATGATTATGCAAGAGCTTACCACAAAGGAAGGTTCTTTGGAAAAAGCCAGGGAGTTTATGTCAAGGGAGGTATGGTCAGAATATGACAAAATAGCAGACATCCTGGGTTTTGATGAGGTGGTAAAATTCTCGGGAATTCTTCAGGAAATAGCGCAAAACAAGAAACTGAGATACCTGAATGAATTTTCAGTAAAACTCAGAAAATGTGCCATTACTTTCAATGTGATCGAAATAAACAAAATGCTCTCTTCCTTTGAAAAGATACGGGAGTAAAATCTGATATCCAATGACAAACCAACAGGAAAAGCTCATTCGAGACAATGCCTTCAGGGTTCTTATCGTAGATGATGTACCGGAAAATATCCA
>SLPR01000162.1 GCA_007131895.1 Bacteroidales bacterium
CAATTTGAGGAAAGTCCTTCCAATTCCGTTAAGCGGTGGGCCTCTGATTTTATGCAAAAGAAAACTTGTCCTGAATGCAATGGACAACGGCTGAAAAAAGAGTCGCTGAGCTATAAGATCGGGGGGTTCAATATTGCAGATCTGGCCCAGCAGGACCTGATAACGCTAAAGAAAACCATTGAAGAATTGCAGGAAAATCTTGACACACGCAAGCTTCATATTGCCAATGAGATATTGCGCGAAATCAATACACGTCTTGGGTTTATGCTCGATGTGGGGCTTGATTACCTGTCGCTGGATCGTCCGGCAAAAAGCCTCTCAGGAGGCGAAAGCCAGCGTATCAGGCTGGCAACACAGATTGGTTCGCGGCTTACCGGCGTGCTCTACATTCTTGATGAGCCCAGCATTGGTTTGCATCAGAGAGACAATCACAAACTCATTGAATCACTCAAGAACCTCAGAGATATCGGAAACTCGGTAATCGTGGTGGAGCATGACAGGGATATGATCATGGCGGCGGACTATGTGCTGGATATTGGCCCCGGGGCTGGGTTGCATGGCGGTGAAATTGTGGCTGAAGGCAAGCCCCTGGATATCATGCAGAAAGATACCATCACGGCTCAGTACCTGCGCCTGGAAAAAGATGTGCCGATGCCCTTAAAACTCCGCAAGGGAAGTGGAAAAAAGCTGATTCTCAATGGGGCCACAGGCCATAACCTGAAAAACGTTAATGTGGAATTTCCCCTGGGGAAGCTTATCTGTGTCACCGGCGTTTCCGGTAGTGGCAAGTCCAGTCTTATCAATGAAACGCTTTATCCTATCCTCAGCAATCATTTTTATCGTTCTCTGAAAAAGCCTCTTCCTTTCAAAGAAATCAAAGGGATGGAGCACATCGATAAAGTGGTGGAAATCGATCAGTCTCCCATTGGTCGTACGCCCCGATCCAATCCTGCTACCTATACCAAAGTGTTTGATGAAATTCGCAAACTTTTTGCCACCCTTCCTGAGGCACAAATCCGGGGATACAAGCCCGGACGCTTTTCGTTCAATGTAAAAGGGGGAAGATGCGAAACCTGCCAGGGAGCCGGAGTAAAGGTCATTGAAATGAACTTCCTCCCTGATGTGCATGTGGAGTGCGAAGACTGCCAGGGGAAACGATACAACCGCGAAACCCTGGAGGTGCGTTTCAAAAGCAAGTCTATCAACGATGTGCTTAATTTAAGTATCGATCAGGCACTGGAATTCTTTGAGAATATACCTTCTATAGTGCAGAAAATCAGAACGCTCAGAGATGTGGGGCTTGGATATATTACCCTGGGTCAGAGCAGTACAACCCTTTCGGGAGGTGAAGCGCAACGGGTGAAGCTGGCCTCCGAACTCTCCCGCCGCGATACCGGAAATACTTTCTACATTCTTGATGAACCTACAACCGGCCTTCACTTTGAAGATGTAAGGGTGTTGATGGATGTTTTAAACCGGCTGACGGACAGGGGGAATACTGTGCTTATCATTGAGCACAACCTGGATGTAATAAAAGTAGCTGACCACATTATCGACCTGGGTCCCGATGGTGGTTTTCGCGGAGGTGAGATTATCTGTACCGGCAAACCCCTTGATATTGTAAAAAACAATTGTGGCTATACAGCAGCGTTTCTGAAAGAAGCGCTTGAAATGTCTCAGCCCAAAACCAAAGCTTAACCCATAAAGGAATTGATCAGCGGTAAAGAGTTACATCTCCCGATTGAATGAAGCTTCTGCCGTTGGTGCACCTTCCGGTAACTTTCCAGACGTAAACATCCATCTTGGACAGTTTTCCACGGTAATAACCATTCCAGCCCACATTGATGTCGGAAGTGCGGAAAATCAATTCGCCCCAGCGGTTGTAAATCTCCAGTACATAATTGTCAATCCCTTCATACACCGGATGAAACACGGAGGTGGAAGGGTTGTGCATATCATATTCTCCTGAGCCCGGACCGGTTATTGAAGGCATAAAGGCATCAGGGAAAATAATTTTGCAGGTTTCATCTACCCTTGGCGCATTTTTCAGGACAAGCGTATCATGACATAAAGGCTGGGTGTTCCTTGTAGCTATAAGCGTTACATCATAAATGCCGGGTTCTGTATAATAATATTCAGGCTCAAAATCATAGCTTACGTTTCCATCGCCAAAGTCCCACAAGTAGAAATCTGCAAGAGTAGACAGGTTGATAACCTGAAGCGGTTCTTCAGGGATGTTGATTTGGTGACTCACCAGCTCGAAAAGTGCTGTTGGGTTTTCGTAAACTTCCACCTCGTGATAAATGGTGTCTCTGCCACCATCGCCAATGGCAACCATCATAACATCGTATATTCCATGATCCACAAAGGTATGAGCCGGAGCAGGGTCGGAGGAGTAGCTGCCATCTCCAAACTCCCAGCGGAAGCTATGGGCATACATGCTTTCATTGCTGAACTGAACTGTAAACGGCTCGCATCCGGCACTCAATGAGGAAACGTGTGCTTTGGGCAAAGGCGAGGTGATGGTTACAATCCGGGTAAGGTGGTCAGTGCAATGCTCGCTATGCACAAACAATGACACAACATAGTCTTTGGTGTTCATGTCAAAATCATCCCAGACATAGGTATGGGTAAGCGGAAGTGCTGAATTTGTCTGGGTAAAATTGCCATCACCGAATTCCCAGTCAAATGTCCAGTAACCGGGGTTGGTGTAATTGGTAAGGGTTATGGTTGCATCAGGATATGCCTGCTCTCTGGGGTTGGCGCTGAAGGAGGCCACCGGAGAGGGATATACCAGCATGTCACGCACCAGGGTGTCAGTGCATCCATACATGGAGTAGGCCACCAGCTCGACGGGGAAAATCCTGTCATCCACATCAGGGTTTTCAAAAACATGGAAGGGGGCCGCACTGGTGGAGGTGCTTTCATCTTTGAAATCCCAGCGGTAGGATTCTGCCAGCAGGGAGTTGTTGATAAACTTAACAGGCAGGGGTGAACATCCCGACCAGGTTTCATTTTCCGTGGTGAAAGTAGCAGTGACCTCGGGATAAACCGTAGTGGTTTGCTCAATGGTTGCTTCGCAGCCGTATTGGGTCAAAACCGTAAGGCTAACCAAGTAATGTTCGGCTTCCTCACCGGTGTTGTGCCAGGTGTGGTAAAAAGCACTGTCTTGTGTTTCAATTCCCTCATTGCCCATATCCCACCTGAATATGTCACCGCCTTCAGACAGGTTGGTCACCAGGGGCGTAAAAGGTGAGCATCCACTAACCGGTGAAAGCTCGAACAAGGGTGCCGGAACCGGTCTTACAATGATTTCCTGTGAAGTTGTTGCCAAACACCCAAAAGTAGATTCTGCCAGCAGGTTAACAGTATAAGTTTGGCTTTCAGTATGACTGTAATTGGTAAAGGTTTGTTGCGGATGGGTCGATTGTGATGAATTGCCGTTTCCGAAAGTCCAGAGGTACATATTAGCCCCTTCGCTAAAGTTCTGGAAGGAGGTGGTATGAGGGTGGCATCCCTCGGTTTCTGATACAAATTCAGCCGTGACCAGCGGATAAATGACAATCTGCTGCGAATGCGAATGTTTACATCCGTATGCATTGTTAACCTCAAGGTTGAGGGTGAAAATTCCGGGCTCATGTCCGGCAGGTTGGGTATACTCATAGCTGAAATGCTGCTGACCATGCGTGAAGGTAGTGCCATCTCCCATGTCCCACAGATGGTTTTCTGCACCCATGGAGAAGTTGTGAATAATGGCCTCGTGGGGAGCACATCCGGGGGTATTGGGGATGCTGAAGAATGCCCTGGGTCTTGGATTTACCTTTATGTCGATGGATGTAGTATCCATGCATCCGTTTTTGTTGAATGCTGTTAGCAAAACCGTAAAAACGGTATCGCGCGTGTGGCTGAAGTTATTGAAGGTATGGATGTGGTTGTCCTCCAGGTTATGTGAGGTATGGCCGTTGCCATAACTCCAGAAGTAGGCACTCTCGGCAGTAGCGCCAAAAGAAGTATTGGTAAAATCTACCGTGAGAGGATGACATCCTTCCACAACACTGGTCTCAAACTCAGCTTTGATGTTGGGGTAGATGACCACCTGCTGCTCAAGGGTGTCGAGACAGCCAAAATCGTTGGATGTGAAGAGATGTACAGGGAAAATTCCCGGACCGCTGCCCGGATCATGATCATACAAATGGGTAATGGTGTCTGAACTGTAATGGTATTCGCCGCTTCCATCTCCAAAATTCCAGAGGTATCCTGTGGCGCCCACCGATTGATGGATAATTTCAATTTCGTGAGGGGAACAACCCGGTGAGTTGGTTATGTTGAAAGAAGCATCTGGCTTGGGATAAACCTCTACCTGCGAGGTGGCCGTGGCAAAACAGCCATAACCTGATGAAGCGAATACACTCACATCATATGTAACCGGGTCAGTATGGCTGAAATTCATGAAAACATGCTCAGGCTTAGCCTCGTTGTTAGTGATGCCGTCTCCGAAATTCCAGTGATAATAACTGGCATTATCAATCTCGTAACCAAGGTCTGTCTGGAAAGGGTGACATCCCGATAAAAAGTTGTTGTCCCTGATTTGTACTTCGGGAAAAACAGTGATGGTGCGTGTTTTCACAGCGGTGCACCCATCCGCATTGGTTGCGATCAGCTCTATTTCGTAACTAACAATGCTGTCAGTAGTATTGGTAAATTCATAAGTAAGGATAGAGTCTGTGGACTCCACAGGCAAATTACCATCATTAAACTCCCAGCTTAGCGTTTGGGCTCCCTGTGAATGATTTTCGATGGTAACAATGAACGGAGAGCAGCCTTGGTTTTCATTCACTGAAAAATCGGCTTTTACTTTGGGTAAAACAGTGATTTGATGACGGATACTGTCCTTGCAAAGATGCTCGGAGGCAGAGTAGAGCCAAACATCAAAAACGGCCTCTTCGGTGAAAGAGTCGTTTTCATAAACATGCGAGATATGCTCCTGCGTTGCAGAACCTCCATCGCCAAACTCCCAAAGATGGTTTTGGGCTCCTGTGGTTCCATTTTCAAATGCTACAGTCAGGGGTGAACAACCCTCTGTAACGGATGGAGTGAATGCTGAGGTAATCTTCGGAAACATGGTGAACGTTTTCACCATGCTGTCATGACAGCCGGCCTGATTGGTGATACGGAGCTTTATAGGATATTCAACGGGCACATTTAAATTGTGCTGCAGGAAATGGGTAAACTCCGGTTGGGGAGTATCCCAGTGATGAATCAATACATCATCGATATACCAGTAATAATCGGCAGCGCCATGAGAGGCATTGACAATTCTCAGGTCGAATTCGTTGCAGCTTTGTGCCGGTTTGAAGCTGAAACCGGCTTCCAGCCAGGGGTGCACGGTTATATCCATGCTGACACTGTCTTTGCAGAAATAGTCGGAACGTACTTTCAGCCACACCGTGTAGGTGATGCTGGCATCAGTTTCGTTAATAAAAGTGTGCACCGGATTTTGCTCGGAAGAAGATCCACCGTCACCAAAATCCCAGATAAATTCTGTGGCATTATAGGAGGTGTTATCGGGGAACAGAAATTCAAAGGCTACTTCCATTGGGCCACACCCTTCGGTTTCGGAGGCTGAGAACTCGGCCTTTACTGCCGGGTACACCACCAGGGAGTCAATGGCAAAATCATTGCATTGCTGTTCGTTGATTACCTCCTGTGTTATGATGTAAACGATAGTGTCGTTGGTGTTATTGAAATAAACCTGTTGTGGCGGATCCTCACCGGTGTAGGTCACTCCGTTGCCAAAATCCCAGTTGATAGTGGTTGCATCTTTGGCCAGATTGCCAAAATCCACCACCAGCGAATCACAACCATAGGATGGAGTGGTGGTAAACCCAGCTTTAATGCCCGGATGCACTGTTATCTCAATGCTGTCCATGGCATAGCAAAAATAATTTTCTGATAAAACGGTAAGATACACCGTAAAGAGGCTGTCTGCCCCCGAATTGTTGAGATAGGTTTTGGTATAGTCATCCTGCACGGAGAAAGTGCCATCGCCAAAGTCCCAGAAATGGAAGAGAATGGGTCCTTCAGACTGACTGGTAAATTCCACGTCCAAAGGAGAGCATCCCTGCAATGGCGATGCTGTAAAACTTACTTCTACAGCAGGAAAAACTTTGACATTCCTGACTCTAATATCCTGGCATCCATCTTCATTGGTGACAATCAGGGTAATAGTATATTCCTGCACATGGTCGATATAGGGGAAGGAGTATATGCTGTCGGGGAAGTAAAGATAAAAATCAGCTTCATTCTGGTATTCGTATAACGGGCCATGACTGAATTCCCAGCGGTAATGGGTTGCACCCACCGAATGGTTGGCGAATTTCACTTCGTTAGACAAGCAAATGTCGTCGCGGCTGGTATAAAACTGAGCCTTAACATAGGGTAAAATGGTAAATGGCTTTATAGCATGCTGGGTGCATCCCTGCGAATCGGTATATTCATATTTGATGAGATAGTCTCCCGGTCCCACATCATTGGGGAGGAAACTGGCCAGATTTATGTCAGGAAGGTTGATAAGCAGAGAGTCTGTATCCAGGAAAAAGTAGGTTCCTCCTTCGGGCCAGCCACCTGATAGAGAATAACCAGGTGTATTGGCACACACCGTTCGGGGAATATCCAGGGTAACCACGGGCAGGTCATTCACCGTTACCACTACATCCATGGTAACCGAGGGTGTTGCAGAATTTTCCAGGTCTGCCACACTCACGGTGTAAGTGGTTGTTTCCATGGGAAAGGCAACAGGTGATTGCAGTGTGGAGGGAAATCCGGGTTCTGCAGTACTGGCAGTCCAGTACCATGTGTAGTTTCCGGAGCCACCACCAGCTAAAGCCGAGAGTTGAACTTCGCTCCCCTGGCAAACCGTTGATGGGTCAGCCTCTATGAGTGATATGTGAAGGGGGCCGCCGGTAATATTTACAATCTGTCTGTCCTGCGCCTTACAACCCGTAAAAACATCGCTTACCGTCAGGGTAAACAGGGTAGATTCTGTCATGGGCAGAGTTTGTGGATTCTGTACCGCCGCATTGATGAGTTTATCGACAGGCTGCCAGGTGTAGCTGTATGCACCCGCTCCTCCATCTTCTGCACTTAGGTTTACCACTCCTCCTGCAGGAACAGAAAGATCCGGTCCGGTTTGGGCATGTGGTGTGTCGTGCACCGTTAGGGTGTTGGAAGAAGTTACGCTGCAACCATATTCATCGGTGTAGCTGTAAGTAATGCCGTAGTTACCGGGCAAAGCCTCGTCGGTGTTGAAATAATTGCGGGTAATAAGGTTGTCTGAACCGGAATAGGTTCCTCCGGTGGGCTGTGCAATGGTCAGTAAAACCATTCCTTCGTTGGAGCAAAAGTCATCAATGGTCCATGTAATCTGCGGGTCGGATACCGTAATGTAGCGGGTTGCAAAACCGGTGCAGCCTCCATGGGTAACGCGGTAAACAATTTCGTGGTCGCCTGGCCCCAGGCTCGAAGCGTTGAACAGGGGCATAGGGCTGCCGTTGATAAAATAGGTACCTCCGGAAGGAGCACCCCCTGTAAGCATGAAAACAGGTGTGTTCAGACATACCGGGGTAAAGGGCTGAAGGGTAACGTTGAGGTCGTTGGTAGTTGAAAAAACCGAGAATCCATAAGAGGGTTGCCCCTGACGGCAAAATACAATGGAATGAGGACCGGAATCTTCATTGTCAAAACATATATTGACAATATTGGAATTTCCTGTTGATTGTTGCGGACCACAGTTCACCCTGTAGTAGAGTCCCGTGCCTGTATCTGAGGTGAAGACAACGCTGATGCTGTTGGCGTCTTCATGCAGGGTAACATTCAGCTCCATACAGTTTTCATTGGCCGGAGCACCACAACACTGACCGTTTAGCTCTTCTGCGTCAGTGGTATGCCATTCGGCATCGGGAGAAGCGCTCAGGTCGATATTTATGGGGGTGCAGTCCTGGCTGTATGCTGTCGGGGCTGACAGAATTGCCCCCACGAAAGCAAGGACATAGAAAAGGGCAAGCAAGGAAACAGGATTTTTGTTTGCAGAACTGCCGGAAGCTTTTTTGCGGGAAAAGTTCAGGAAAGGAAAAAAGATGACAAAAACATTCACCACACCGAAATATGTGCTGTGATATGAATGAAAATGGTTTTTTGTCAAACGAAAGCCCATATCCTAAGTATTAAACCAAAATTTTGCCGCCTTCTTTTTTGTTGTAAATTGTAGCTAATTAACTCTTTACGAATTTAGCCAATAAATCATTGGTGTTTCTTGGATAAAATAACCAATTATAATAGGTGATTTTACCTGTTTATGGCCGAATTGGAAACCCGGGGAGGAATTCTGCAGGAATTTTTAGATTTTGCTTCGCTGTTACTCCGTGGTCTCCCTATCGACCGAAACTGCCTGTCACCTCGAACGCAGTGAGAGGTCTATCTTAAACAAATTTGAATTTGCAAATTTTACCGGACACCACGGAACCAATAGAAAAATTCTGAATTTTAAAATCATTTACCATGCAGGATAGAAAAATTGACTAAAATTGCAATCTGATTTCCAGGGTTTTAAGGTTTCTGTAAATCAAAATATTACCCAATTCAAACCTAATCCTTTCTGGTTTGTTTTGATTAGTTGTACTTCAATAATAACCAAAAATAACCTTCCAGATCCCATGAGTAACCAAACATCAGCAACCAGCAGCAGCGATTCAACCAACCCTTTGTTACAACCCTTTGATACTCCTTACGAAACTCCTCCCTTTCATCTCATCCGGCACGAACATTACCTTCCTGCCTTTACAGCAGCCATAGAAGAAGCCCGGCGGGAAATTGATGTTATTGCCCATCAGAAGGCTGAACCTGACTTCCCCAATACCATTGAAGCTCTTTCTTATGCAGGGAATCGCCTCGAAAAGATAAGCGGCATCTTTTACAATGTGAATCATGCCGAAACCGATGAGACCATGCAGCAGATTGCGCGGGATGTTTCACCCCTGATAACCGATTATTCCAACGATATCCTTTTTCATGAGCCTCTTTTTGAGCGGGTAAATAAAGTTTATGAAAACCGGGAGAACATGCAGCTGACGCCCGAGCAGACCATGTTGCTGGAAAAAACCTGGAAAAGTTTTGCCCGCAATGGTGCCAATCTTTCCGGTGATAAAAAGGAAAAGATGCGTGAGATTTCGCGCGAGTTATCAGAATTAACGCTGAAATTCAACGATAACCTGCTGGCTGAGACCAACGGCTGGTTTCTTCATATTACCGATGAAAAGGATTTGGCCGGCCTTCCTGAATCATCGATAGATGCGGCTGGCGAAGCTGCCAGGGGTAAAAATCTTGAGGGATGGGTGATTACCCTTCATGCACCCAGCTTTGTTCCTTTTATGCGCTATGCCGCCACCAGAACCCTCAGGGAAAAAGTTTACATGGCGTATACCCGAAAAGGATATCAGGAAAATGAATACAACAATACAGAGATTCTTACCCGCATTGCCAACCTCAGACTGGAAAGAGCCCGTTTGCTGGGATATTCATCATATGCAGATTTTAAGCTGGAAGAGACCATGGCCCAGAGTGCCAAAACCGTAAATGACTTCCTCAACCAGCTGGCTGATGCCTCGTTGCCCATGGCCCGCAAAGAGCTGGAAGAGGTGCAGCAGTTAGCTGCATCCCTGGGTTTTGATGACGAAATTAAACCGTGGGATTGGAGCTATTATGCCGAAAAGCTGCGCCAGGCCCGGTACGATTTTGACGAAGAACTGACAAGACCATATTTTCAGCTGGAGAAGGTAACCGAAGGGATTTTTGAACTCACCCGCAGGCTTTGGGGTTTTACTTACAGACAAAATTCGGAAATACCTGTTTATCATAAGGATGTGGTGGTTTATGAAGTGTATGACCAGGATGGAAGTTTCCTTTCTCTGCTTTACATGGACTTCTTCCCCCGCGAAGGGAAAAGCGGCGGGGCATGGATGACCAGTTTTCGTGATCAATACCGCAAAAACGGTCAGGATTTCAGACCCCAGGTTTCCCTGGTGTGCAATTTTTCCAAACCCACCCCTGCACGGCCCTCTTTATTAAACTTTAACGAGTTTTCCACATATTTACATGAATTTGGCCATGCCCTGCACGGAATGATGTCGCAGGTTACTTATGGCGATTTATCGGGTACCAGTGTGTATCGCGATTTTGTGGAACTTCCCTCCCAAATCCTGGAAAACTGGGCCGTGGAAAAGGAGTTTCTCGACCTGTTTGCCCGCCATTACCAAACCGGAGAACCCATGCCCGGGGAAATGGTTGAAAAGATCATTGATGTCAGAAACTTTCATGCTGCCTATGCTACTGTTCGACAGCTTAGTTTTGGACTCAATGATATGGCCTGGCAC
>SLPR01000258.1 GCA_007131895.1 Bacteroidales bacterium
CGATGACAAGCACCTGCTGATGACCCGCCCTGCTTTCGGAGGCAACCTCATGGCGACCATCGTTTGTAAAGATCACCGACCACAAATGAGTACTGTTCGCCCCGGGGTAATGCAAAGCCTTGAAGCGGATGCTCAGCGCCAGGGAGAAGTAATTATGGTGGAAGTGCCCTTTGAAAGGCAAAAATTCAAGGTGAAGCTGGTGAAAAGTGTAAAGGAGAAGAGCAACAAAATCGATATCAGCGAAGCCAAAATACTGATCTCTGCCGGAAGGGGAATGGGGTGTTGCGATGGAATGAGCCTGGTGAAAGAACTGGCGGAAACACTCGATGCACAAGTCTCTGCATCACGGGCTGTTGTAGATTGCGGGCTGGTGAGCCACGACCAGCAGGTGGGGCAAACCGGCAAAACCGTACGCCCCGATCTGTATTTTGCAGCCGGCATTTCCGGAGCCATTCAACACCTTGCAGGAATGGAAGAATCAGGATATATCGTGGCAATCAATAAGGACAAGTTTGCTCCCATATTCCAGGTAGCAGACCTGGGCATTGTGGGAGATGCACGCCAGATTTTAAAGAAACTCAATGACAGACTGAAAAATTGACCCTTGTTGTCAATATGTGTGAGAAGCCCGGTGTGTAATGCACCGGGCTTTGTGTATTGTGAGCGTTGTTGAAAAGTATTTAGTGCCGGCAAACAGTTGTGCATACTGTTATGGAGCCTTTAGGTAAATTCATATTGTGAATTATTTAACAACATGGATTTTATTCGTACCTTTGCACAGGCAACTTCTTCAGGATAAGTTGCATGAAAGTTCGGCAGATGACATTGAGCGTTATTTAACTTCATTCTGCAGGGCAGGCAATGGTCAGTCTCACAGTAAAAGGTGAACCACATGAAGCACGATGTAATCAAAAAATCCCACGCCCGCAGTGTCATGAATGGCATGGAAGAAGATCGCTTGTTTCCTCGCAAAATGCTTAAAGGGTCGCAGTTAGAAGCCCTGCTTGAGAAAAATCAGTACCTTATTGAGACCTCACTCCCTTTTATCAAGAATTTGTATACCCTTGTGAAGGGTTCAGGTTTTGTAATTACCCTGACCGATGGACAAGGCTGCATTCTGGAGCTCACAGGCGATGCTGAAACCATGCGTGATGCCAGTCTTTTCGATATGATTCCCGGGGCATACATGGACGAAGACAGTGTAGGCACCAATGCCATGAGCCTGGCTATTGACGAAAACCGACCCATACAACTTACTGCCCAGGAACATTTTATCAATGCCTATCACCGCTGGACCTGTTCTTCATCTCCCATACACAATACAGACGATGAGATTTTAGGGGCGCTCAACCTGATGGGCAAAAAAGACCAGGTACACTCTCATACACTCGGACTTGTGGTGGCAACGGTCAATTCCATCGAACAACAATTTCGCAACCAGAAACTTAACAAGGATCTGAGCGAAACTTCCGGGTTTCTCGATGCTGTAATCAACAATCTTTCCTATGCAACCTTTACTTTGAATACGCTGGGGTACATTAACCGGGTCAACAAAACTGCTGTGAAAATCTTTGACATCAGCCGCTCGGAATTGTATGGAAGACACATCAGCAAGTATCTCAGCCGATGGGAAGAAATATGGAATACGGTAAAGGCCGGTGATAAATTGCTGGACGAGGAAGTGGTTGTTCATGCCATGCCCAAAAGCGGTGCTTTTGTAATGAGCGCTATGCCCATCCTTACAGAAGACAACGAGCTTAACGGCGTAGTGCTGACCTTTCGCGATATGAAACGGGTATACAGCATGGTAAACAAGTACACGGGCATGAAAGCCCATTATACATTCAGCGATATCATCGGGTCGAGCGACAACATGAAACGTCTTATTGATTTTGCTGAAAAAATCTCTGACAGTCCCTCTACTGTTCTTATCAACGGGGAAAGCGGAACCGGTAAAGAAGTATTCGCTCAATCTATTCACAACGCCAGCTCCAGGCGTGATGCAGGGTTTGTTGCCGTAAACTGTGGCGCCATCCCTGAGGCTCTTTTCGAAAGTGAGCTTTTTGGTTATGACGATGGTGCCTTCACGGGAGCGCGCAAGGGAGGAAAGCCCGGAAAATTTGAACTGGCTAACGGCGGCACCCTGTTTCTGGATGAAGTGGGTGAAATGCCTCCCGACATGCAGGTGAAGTTGCTCAGAGTATTGCAGGAAGAGGTTGTAACAAGGGTAGGGGGCAACAAAACTATTCCCGTGGATGTAAGGATCATTGCCGCTACCAATAAAGATTTGAAAACCCTGGTGGATGAAAAGAAATTCAGACTCGACCTCTTTTATCGTTTGAGTGTAATCCCATTAAAAATTCCTGCCTTGCGCGAGCGAGGTGAGGATATTCGCACGCTAATCGGGTTTTTTCTGCGTACCAAAGCCTTCAAACTCAAGAAAAACATCCCCAGGCTCGACAAAGAGATCTATCAGTTATTGATGCGATATGAATGGCCCGGCAATGTGCGTGAACTGGAAAATTTCATCGAAAAAACCGTAAACCTTGATGGGGCCATCATGCTGGATGTGGAGGATGAAGAGGCTTTCAGGAAAAAATATCTCAATCCGGAAGCCAACCATCCAGGGAATGGGCTTGCCGAACCCTTATCTACAAGCATTCGCTCACTGGCGGAATTAGAAAAGGATGCCATCCAAAATGCATTAAACCAGCTCAATGGCAACAAAACCCAGGTTGCCAAAATGCTGGGCATTGGCCGCAATACGCTATACCTGAAAGCCAAACAATACGGGATTACTCTTTAACCATTCTGGTTCTGTTCCTTTTGGTTTTGATATCTGTATCTTTCCGAAAATTTGTGCTCCATTTTTCCGGTGCAGGCTCTTGCTGAGCAGGTATTGCACACAGTGTCCATTAAAGATTTCCGCCTTCCTGGTTATGTCATTTATCATGACACCGTCATATTATAATACATCCCTTTTTGTAAAGCTGTTTTGAAATAGGACACCCGGTCGTGTTTATATTTCATGCTGAGATTGTTAAGGGTTGATATACAGAAAAGTAAGGGTGTTGGCACGCAAAATGACCATACATTGACAGTATTGTTAATAAATTAACAACAAAGAAAATTTTCTGTTGTGATACTCACTATAAAAGCTGTAATGACATGGTTGAAACTAAAATGCAAATCGTAATATGCCTGGGTAGCTCTTGCTTCTCAAGAGGAAACAGAGACACCCTTGAGGTTGTAAAAAAATATTTGTCTACCCATAAGCTGGAAGAAAAAGTGATTTTTAAAGGCCAGCTATGCTCGCAGTCATGCAATAAAGGTCCTGTAGTTTGGATTGATGGGGTTAAATACGAAACCATTACCCAATCCAATATCATCCCCCTGCTGGATCAGTTGCTGAATATGCACTCCGAAACCATTTGCTGATTCGTATAATAGTATAAAGAAAGAAAGTGATACGGAGGCAAAATTGCTCATGCAGATTTTAATTTTAGAACAACATCTTGCAGTTAACTTAAAAACGCAGAAATGAACGCCAACCAGCCTATTTATACCGAAGATAACAACTGCCAGGACTGCTACAAATGTGTTCGGCACTGCCCTGTAAAAGCCATACGCATCTCCAATAACTGTGCATCGGTAATTGATGAATTGTGCATAGCCTGCGGTAATTGCGTGGAAGTTTGCCCCGTAGGAGCCAAAAAAGTACGCTCAGATATTGAAGCCATCAAGCACTTGCTGGCCAATGGCAAAAAGGTTATTTTGTCTCTGGCACCTTCCTGGGTAAGCTCTTTCCCGGGTGTTTCAGCCCAATCGATGATATCTAATCTGAAACAAATGGGTTTTTTGGCGGTTTCTGAAACTGCCCTTGGGGCCGAGCTGGTAAATCGTCATTTAAGGAATGAATTGCCGGCTGCAGGGCCCGGGATCACCTTTTCTTCCGCCTGTCCTACAGTGGTAGAATATATCAGAAGACATAAGCCTGAGTATGCTTTTATGATATCAGGAGTGTTTTCGCCCCTGGTTGCCCACGCCAAATATCTGAAGAGCTATTTCGGGCCTGACATCTATGTGGCATTTGCCGGACCCTGCATAGCCAAGAAAAGAGAAGCCGATGACAATCGCAATATCCTATCGGCCGCCATCACTTTTTGTGAACTGCACGCCTGGATGGAAGAACAATGGTTCAATCCTGAGCTGCAGGAGTCGAACTTTGAGCCTGTGGAGGCAGTTTCCGGGTCTCTTTACCCTTTAGAAGGCGGGATGATCGCCGGGCTGAACAGCGGCCAGCATGACAGTTCTTTGCAGTTCATGTCTTTCTCTGGCATGGAGGCTGTAGAAGGCGTTCTGGACCAACTTGACAGCTGGAAACCCACCAAAAGGGTTTTCATTGAAATGCTGAGCTGCCCCGGTGGATGCATCAACGGGCCTGCGATACCACAAAAATCATCCATGGGCTTTCGCTACAGCAGTGTACTGGATGCTTCCGGCCAAAAAATCAGAACAATTGGTGAAGGGAAAGAACTGGTGCACCCCATCAATATCAGTACCACTTATAAAAGAATGATAATCAGGGCAAAAGAACACACCGCTGCTGATATCATGGAGTCCCTCAGAGCTGTGGGCAAACAAACCAGCAAAGACGAACTCAATTGTGGCGGCTGTGGGTATGAAAGTTGCCAGGAGTTTGCTATAGCCATGCTGGAAGAAAAAGCTGAACGTAACATGTGCGTTTCTTACATGCGCAGAGTGGCACATGATAAGGCTTCGGTTTTGCTTCAAAGAATGCCCAGCGGGGTAATGATTGTAGACGAAAACCTGAAGGTTATAGAATGCAACATCAACATGGCCCGAATGCTGGGAGAGGAGATCCAAATGATTTACGAGGTAAATCCGGGTCTGACGGGAGCAGATGTTAAAAAACTGGTCCCTTTTCATAAACTCTTTGACCAGGTGCTGACTGTAGGGAAGGACTTGCTGGATAAAGAATTTAAACTCAAAAACCGATTGATCAAGGTATCGGTATTCAGTGTGCAGGCGCATAAAATTGTGTGTGCCATTGCAAGGGACTTATACAACCCTGAAGTACGCACCGATGAAGTGGTTAAACGCACCCGATCCATTATTACCGAAAACCTGGGGACTGTGCAGAAAATCGCCTATCTGCTGGGCGAAAACGCATCCAAAACTGAAACCAGCCTCAATTCGATTCTGGAAATCCTAACCCAAAACGACGATGAATAGAAAACGGTATCATGTAGATGTTGACTGCCTGCAGCTGTCAAAACACGGCTGCGAAGTATGTGGCGACACTTTCCTTTCGCGTAAAATAAAAGCAGAGGAACGCACCATTGTAGCTGTTTCTGATGGGTTGGGCAGTGGTATTAAAGCCAATGTGCTTGCCACCCTTACGGCTTCCATGGCGGTAAACTTTACCCTGGAAAAACAACCCATCGACCGCACCGCCAAAATTATCATGTCAACGCTACCTGTCGACAAGCAGCGTCAGATTAGCTACGCCACCTTCACCATTGCTGACATTGAGTCAGGGGGAGAAACCCGCATCATCGAGTTCGACAACCCGCCCTGGATGCTGTTTCGCGATGGCAAGCCCGTAACCATCGACCATGAGAAGCTGACCATCGAGCTCAACGACGGGAGAATCCGCGAAATGCACCATTACCAGTTTACCCTGCAGCTCAACGACCGGATTATCATTGTTTCTGATGGTGTAACCCAGAGTGGTATTGGTTCGGCCACCATGCCTTTCGGTTTTGGAGAAGAAGCATTGAGAGAATTTGTTACGGAACAATTCACTAATAATCCTGAAATGTCTGCTCATGATCTGGCACAGACCATTGTGAAAAAATCCAGTATCAACGACATCAACAAACCCAAAGACGACATCACTTGCACGGTATTGCATTTTCGCAAACCCAGAAGACTGCTTCTTTGTTCCGGCCCTCCTTACGATGAATCAAAGGATATGATGCTGGCCCAAATGGTGCAGGAGTTTCCAGGCAAAAAGGTGGTTTGCGGTGGTACCACCTCCAAGGTGCTGGCGCGCGAGCTTAACAAGGAAATTGATGTAGGTCTGGCATTGGACGATTCAGGGCTGCCCCCGGCATCTAAAATGGAAGGCTTCGACCTGGTTACCGAAGGCATTCTTACCATTGGACGGGTAGCCGAAATGCTCGAGCAGCAGCAAAATACCCATATCAAAGGAAACGGTCCTGCAGCAGACATCCTCCGGCTAATCATGGAGTCTGACGAAATACACCTGATGGTAGGCACCAAAATCAATGTTGCCCACCAGGATCCCTCCCTCCCTGTTGAGCTGGAAATCCGCAGAAACGTGATGAGGAAGATTGCACGCCTGCTGGAGGAGAAATTTTTAAAGGAAGTAAAAATACAATTTATCTGATCTACTATGGAAACTAAAACTGTAACTGTAATGATTTGTGCAGGTACCCACTGCTACCTGATGGGAGGAGCTGAGCTTCAGCTTTTTCACGAATACCTGCCCGCCGGACTGCGCGACAGCGTGATTGTTACCGGCTCGCCCTGCCTGGGCAACTGCAACTGCGAAGGGTCGGGCAAACCTCCCTTTGTTATGGTCAACGACATCATTGTTGAGCAGGCTACCATTCAATCCCTGCTGGAAGTAGTGAATGCTGAACTGAAAAACTAAAAAAATCAGGAATCTATGTCAGTAACAAATAACGCGATGATAATCCGGCGCGATTTACTTACGCGCATCATAAAACTCATGGAAAGGGAGGAGCTGGAAAAGAAAATTGACCGCATACCCCTGGAAGTCAGGCCCAGGGGTGAGGATTCGGTGCGTTGTTGCGTACATAAAGACAGGGCCGTACTCAAATACAAGCTCATGGCCATCCTGGGTTTCAATATAGCAGATGAAACGGACGAACTGACCCCTTTGAGTGAGTATGTGCGCATGGCCTACAATGGTCGCTCACAATCCGATGTGGTACTTACGGTGGTAGATGAGGCATGCTCTTCCTGCAGGCAAACCAGCTACGAAGTCTCCAACCTTTGTAGGGGATGTGTGGCCCGTCCCTGTATCAACAACTGCCCCAAAGATGCCATCCGCTTTTTCAATGGTCAGGCCCACATCGACCACAAAGCCTGCGTTAATTGTGGCAAATGTCTGAAAATGTGTCCTTTTCATGCCATAGTCTATATGCCGGTGCCCTGCGAAGAAGTCTGCCCGGTAAATGCCATCAAAAAGAATGACAGGGGAGTGGAGTATATCGACCCTGCCAAATGCATTAACTGTGGTAAATGTATGATAGCTTGTCCCTTTGGTGCCATCATGGAAAAATCGAACCTGGTGGATATCTTCCGCAACAAAATTGAAGGGAAAAAATTGATAGCCCTGCTGGCTCCTGCTATTGCCGGGCAGTTTGGCTCTGATATACAGCGTATACGCAGCAGTTTTCACATGCTGGGCTTTGACTATGTGTATGAAGTGGCAGAAGGGGCCGAGCAAACCATCTTCAATGAAGCAGCCGAACTCAAAGAGCGCCTGGAGGAAGGACAGCCCTTCATGACCACCTCTTGCTGTCCCGGCTATACCTCGCTGGTGGACAAGCATATACCGGCGCTCAAACCCTTTGTGTCGCACACCCGCTCACCCATGCATTACATGGCAAAAAAAGCCAGAGAAGAACACCAGGATGCATGCATCGTGTTTGTTAGTCCCTGCCCGGCCAAAAAATGGGAAGTTTATCACGATTCTTATACCGACTACACACTCAGTTTTGAAGAGTATGGTGCATGGCTGGTAGCCCGCCAGCTGGACCTTAATGACATCGAACCCCTGGAAGGCGGGTACACGCCCGCAGCCGAAGCCAGGGGATTTGCAACATCGGGAGGTGTAACTGCAGCTGTAAAAAAAGTTGCTGAAGGTGTAAACATAAATGAAACCATTATCAATGGAATCGATAAAGCAGCATTGCGACAGCTGAAAAATATGCCGCGCAATTACCAGGGCAACTTCGTGGAAGTAATGACATGTGAAAATGGGTGTATTGGCGGCTGTAACGTTATCAGCAATCCCCGTCTGGCAGCAAAAAAAATCCAGGAGGCCATGGAAAATGCACCGGGAATATTGGCGGAGAAAGCACTCCCCTGATTGCAGGCTTTGTCCTTTCAGACGGAAATGCTGCGAACCTGAAAAAAAATGGAGCACTTGAATTTTCCGGAGATTCAACCATTTGTTGTTTGTATTGTTTATTGATCAATCCTGCTTATCAGGCAGGAAGGTCTAAAGTTTTTAAACAAAGAAGTACTGCAAAGCTTATTTTCCCTAAATTTGCTGTCCTGACAACAACAACAGATTGATGACCCTGAAAGAAATAAAGGCTCCCGTAGAGCATCATATCGACGAATTCGAAAAGCAATTCCGACAGTCCATGAAGAGCAAAGTGCCTTTGCTGGACAAGATTACACGCTATATTGTAAAAAGAAAGGGCAAACAGATGCGGCCGCTGTTTGTCTTTTTTACGGCACAACTCTGTGGTGGCATCACCGAAAAAACCTACCGCGCAGCATCGCTCATCGAACTCTTGCACACCGCTACCTTAGTACACGACGACGTGGTGGACGACAGCAACGAACGCCGTGGCTTTTTCTCCCTCAATGCTTTGTGGAAGAATAAAATATCGGTGCTGGTGGGTGATTACCTCCTTTCGCGTGGTTTGCTGCTTTCGCTGGACAACGACGACTTTGAACTGCTCAAAATCGTTTCCCACTCCGTAAAACAAATGAGCGAAGGAGAGCTGCTGCAACTGGAAAAAGCCCGCAACCTTGACATAAAAGAAGAGGTGTATTTTGAAATCATCACCAAAAAAACCGCTTCCCTCATTGCCTCCTGTTTTGCCTGCGGCGCTGCATCGGCCGGTGCCGACAAGGAAACCCAGGAAAAACTGCGCCTAATGGGCGAATACACCGGCATCGCCTTCCAGATCAAAGATGACCTGCTCGACTACAACAATGGCAAAAATACCGGAAAACCCACTGGTGGCGATATCAAGGAGCGCAAACTCACCCTCCCCCTCATCCACCTGCTCGACCAGTGCTCCTACATGGAAAAGAGAAAGATCATCAACACGGTGAAAAACCACGGCAACGACCCCGAGAAAGTGGCCCAGCTCATCGACAAAGTCAACAAAAGCGGTGGCATCGACTACTCCCTCAAAATAATGGAAGAGAACCTGGGCAAAGCCTTCGACATCCTCCACAGCTTTCCCGAAAGCCAATGGAGGCAGTCATTGCAAGATCTGGTGCAGTTTACCATTGATCGGGAGAATTGATTTTTTCAACCGAAAATTTCTATCCTTATCCTCTGCTGAAAATCAAATACAGCAGCTTTAGAATACCTGTTTTGTAAATAGCTATTCGTGTGCTTTAATTATCCTTCACGCACCTGATTGGGTATCCCGTTTTTTTAGTCAGGTTTTGAATTTCTCCAAAGCCATTGCCATACATAAGTCTGAATGTCCAGGCGCTTGTTGCGCTGCCCTCGGTGGAAGTCCAGAAGGTAGATGATACACCGATGGAGCTGTAATTGCCATTCCAGCCACGGAAACCTGACGGCAATCCATCAAATCCAAACTCGTTCCAACCATACTGCACAAAGTGGGCATCCCATCGCGGATGTTTTTCTGTTGCACATTCTTCACCCAGGGGTGAGTTCACCTGTTTGCAGCTTTTCAGCGTGTTGCCGATATTGTCCACATTCACGTGGTCGTGATAAAACATGATGGAATCCATGAGCACTTCCCAGTCAGTCCTGGAGGGTACCCGCCATCCTGCGGGGCAAATACCTCTTTCGTCATTCACTGCATTCCAGTTGTACAAATTACCATAGGCTTGCTGCATTTGCTGGGGCGAGTCAATACCATAAATATCATCATGGGGATATACAGCGTAGGCTCCGTCAGGGGTTCCGTTCCAGGTGTCGTTGTCCAGGCCGGTAAGAATGGTGCTTCCATCGTTGTAGCTGGTGGTTCTCAGGCTGGCGGCCATCCATCTCTGCTTACCAATGGTAACCACAGGATATACATTGCCGTCTGCATCTGTAACAGTATTTTCGTCATCATCATCACCACCGTTGCCGTTGCCAGGAATGTCGGCCCACTGTGGCATACCCCCAACAACCATCAAAACCGTGCCTTCTTCGCCCGCAGGTAATGTATGCCATTGCTGCTGGTCAAAATAGAGAATGTCTCCACTGGTGGGTTGCGCGATGCTGATATATCCTTCCAGCCCGGGCACATTTTCAAGGTCTTCATAATCACCACTGAAACTATCGGCAGAGGAACTGGCATACAGAGCAAAGGGAACACTTAGCAACTGGCTCACGCCCATGAGTTCACC
>SLPR01000406.1 GCA_007131895.1 Bacteroidales bacterium
ATCCTGGCAGGGTATGAGTTAAGCCCGCGGTTTATTGACCGTATTGTCACCGAAATGCGCGAGATTTTTGATCCCCGCAGAATCAGGGCGGGCAACTCTTTCCAGGCCTATCTTAGCAACGATACCCTTGAAAACCTTCAGTACTTTGTATACGATATTTCTGCGATGGATTACCTGGTTTTTGATCTTACGGATTCACTGCAAATCATCAGAGGCGAAAAGGAGGTTACTGCAGTGCCGGGTGCTGCCTCAGGAGTTATTTATTCTTCCTTGTGGGCTACCCTTGCACAAAACAATCTTAATCCCGAACTGGCCATAAAAATGTCGGAAATTCTGGCGTGGGAAGTGGATTTTTATCGTATTCACCGGGGCGATAAGTTCAAGGTAGTCTATGAAGAAAATTTTGTAGGAGACCAATCAGTTGGGATTGGTCGTGTTGACGCAATTTATTTCGAACACCACGGACGTGAAATCCTGGGGTTCAAATTTGAAAAAGACACTGTATCGGGTTATTTTGGTCCTGATGGAGAAAACCTGCGTAAGGTTTTCCTTGCTGCTCCCATCAAGTTTGGACGCATATCCAGCGGCTTTTCCACCAGTCGCCTTCACCCGGTGCTGGGAGTTCGCAGGCCGCATTACGGTACGGACTATGCTGCACCCACCGGCACGCCCATTTATGCTGTGGGTGATGGAGTGGTTACCGAAGCACGTTTTACTTCCGGCAACGGGAATTATGTAAGAATTCGTCACAACTCCGTATACGATACCCAGTACCTGCACATGTCGCGCTTTGCTGCCGGCATGAGGCCAGGAGTAAGGGTTAAGCAGGGTGATGTTATTGGATATGTAGGTCAAACAGGTTTGGCTACAGGCCCTCATGTTTGCTTCCGGTTCTGGAAAAACGGGCAGCAGGTAGATCACCGACGCGAAGAATTTCCCAGTGCGGATCCGCTGCATGAAGACTTCTTTGATGAATTCCATGTCGTCAGAGACCACTTCATGAAACAACTGGAACTCATACCCCTGGATGAACAAGTGGCAGCACGGTAAATGCTTAACCAATAGTTCATCATGGCAGGGTTGAAACCCCGGAAAATTTTGCTCCGACAGGAAAGATTCTTAGATTGAAATCGTGGTTTTCGGGTTTTTGATGCCTAAGTCCTGGCTTTACCCGAATGTGTTCCAAATAACCAACGCAGTTTTAAAGATGCTTATAGAAATGCATTTTATGAGTTTGTAAGGTATCCCTTACAATGCCTTTCTTATTCTCACCAGTTTTTCCAATAGCAATTCCAACTGATCCAGAGGCAGCATGTTGGCGCCATCCGATTTTGCTTTGGCAGGTTCAGGGTGTGTTTCGATAAACAGACCGTCAACTCCGGTGGCAATGCCTGCTTTGGCCATGGTTTCGATAAGATGGGGCAGGCCGCCGGTTACGCCGCTGGTTGTATTGGGTTTTTGAAGACTGTGGGTTACATCCAGTATAACGGGCACATCAAAATGCTGCATTACGGGAATACCCCTGAAATCCACCACCAGGTCACCATAACCGAAGGTAGTGCCTCTTTCTGTAGCCCATATATTGGGGTTGCCTGCGTGTCGGACCTTCTCAATGGCAAACTGCATGGCCTCGGGAGCAAGAAACTGCCCCTTTTTTATATTGACTACTTTCCCCGTTTTGGCAGCCGCCTGCAGCAAGTCTGTTTGTCTGCACAAAAAGGCAGGTATCTGCAGCACATCTACATAATGGGCCGCCTGAAAAGCTTCTTCGTGGGTGTGAATATCGGTAAGCACGGGAATATCGAACTGGCGGGCGATGCGTTGCATAACAGACAAGGCAAACTCGTCGCCCATGCCGGTAAAGCTATCCAGTCGGGAGCGGTTGGCCTTGCGGTAGGAGGATTTAAAAACATAGGGGATGCCAAGTTTGTCGGTAATCCCTTTGATGGTTTCGGCAATTTCAAACCCCATGGTTTCATTTTCCAGCACACAGGGGCCGGCAATAAGGAAAAAGTTATCCGTTTTCCTGCGGATATTCTCTTGAATTTGTTCTAAGGTTGGATGCATGGTATAGGTTAAAACAAGTGATTTTTGATTAGTCGAAGTGGATAGCCAGCCAGATGCAGTGGGGGCTGTCAGAGGTATATGCTACCCGGTGCTTTTGTCCTGCAGGAATAAGCAAGTAATCGCCGGCTGAAAGTTCAATGGTATTGCCACCCTCCATTTCAAGCCTGGCCTTGCCCTGTATAAGTACGACCCATTCGTTTTTCTGCGCATCGTACCATTTGTTTTCCGGGGTTGTCTGCCCATTGCTGATGATTCTCTCCACATGGATGTGCTGTCCCTTGCAAAGGGTTTCAAAAATTTCACTGTCTCCCCCCGGGAGCTCAGCAATTTGTAAAATGTTTTTTAGAATCATGGCCTGATTTATAAATAGTCGTCAATAATACCTTTCCCCTGTCTCACAACCTCTATTGTACTGCCGGTGCAGTCCAGTACCGTGGATGGGACATTGCCTCCGTAACCGCCGTCGATAACCATATCCACCATGTTGATGTTGTTTTCGTGGATAAGCTCAGGGTCGGTAGTATATTCCAGAATTTCGTC
>SLPR01000197.1 GCA_007131895.1 Bacteroidales bacterium
GTAAGGGGATGTTTTCCGGTTTATTTCAATCTGTCCGGCAATGCATCCCGGTAGGGATTGTCAAAATCATGCACCGGTTCCTGTCCTAAATCACTCAAGATCTTTTGCCCTTTTTCAGGATGCAACACAAAAGCAATAAATTCCTCAGCCAGTTCCTTATTCTCTGATTTGAAGGGAATGGTAAGTCCATACACCATGGCTTCTCCATATTCGGTGATGGTCTCGCCCGGTTGAGAGCCCAGGGTTTCAATAGTTACCATGCCATACCAGTCGTTAAGGGCAAAATTTCCCAGGTTCAGGCTGTCGGGCAATACCAGGTACTCAAGACCATGCTGCACCGCAACACTCCTGTAAAGAAAAATATAGTCAATATGATTGCTCTCCAGCAATGCAATCAGATCGGTTTCTTTGGGCCGGATGTTGTCGCGGTCCTTGTTTAGCATTTGATTAGCAAAATCATCTTTGCCATACTTTTTCTCAGCCAGCTTGATGGTAAACACACTGCGCACCCCGCAAGGGTCCATATCGGGATTGCTGCGCCCATATTTTACGTCATCGCGCATCAGAATTTCCATCCAGTTATCGGTACCGATTTCATCGGCAAACCTCGAACGAGGCGTATAAACAATAGCCAGCTCATTGGTAGCGAAAGGGATATACCACCCGGCATGATCCGGAATGAGCATATTTTCAATTACCATATAGTCGGCAGACATGAATAAATCAGCAGGCGTATTGATATCGATCACACGACGTGCTCCCGCTTTGCTGCCCCAGGCTTCGGTCAGGATTTCAACTTTGGGATTTTCTTCTTTAAAAACTTTGGCCAGTTCATGCACGGGCAAGGTAAGGCTGCCGGCGTGTATGATGTGGAGGGTGTTTGATGTATCTTTCTTCCCTCCCATACCACAGGCAGTTAACAGCAAAGACAGAAAAGAAAATACAACCGCAATAGTGAATAATCTGCTCATTATGAATTTTTGCATAAAAGTAAAAGGAAAATCAGTAAGTAACAATAAAATTGACTTGTCCTTTTTGTCATAAAACTGCGAGCTGCAAGAAAGATCTTTAGCTCATCAGTGGCAAGCTGTAAAGACGTGCCTGCTGGCAAGTCTCCCCTACTAACACAACGCAGCCCTGTAGATACGCGCATGACGGCGCGTCTCCAAACCGCTGATATCAATAATCACGATTTGCATGAGTAAGGCAGAAACATCTTCCATGCGGCTCCACAGAAGGTAAATCTGCAATCCGGGCATTTTTAAAACCGTACACCGTAATAACAGTTTCAGTGGGGCAAATTCCCAATTAATGCCAAAATAAATGCATTTCCTGCCAGGCTTACCTACTCCAAAACAGGGTACTCCAAGAGCGGTTAATGCCCAAAAATAGTGCTTTTTCTTATGAAAGGAAATTTTGTAATTTAGACTCTTGAAATGTTCCTCCTTTTGGATTAGCTTTGTGATGATCAACAAACAAGACAATGGACATACAAACACAAAAAGATACTATTATTGAGCAGTTCAAACAGCTGAAGGATGAGAACCTGATTCAGGCTATAAAGAATCTTCTCGAATACGCATTGAAAAAAGAGCAGGAAAGCAATGGTATTCCAGAATCCCATCAGAAATTGGTAATGGATCGTTTTGATAAGGTACGTAATGATCCTGACAGGCTTTTAGATTGGGAAGAAGCTAAAAAAACGCTGAAAACCTGATGAAAAAGTTCAAGCTAAAAATTGAACCGGAAGCACTTTGCGATATCCAGGAAATCACAGCTTTATATAATGAGCAGCTATCCGGACTTGGCGAAAGGTTTCAGAAAACATTGATACAGCAAATCAATTCCCTCAACAAAGATCCATATATATACACTATTCGCTACAAGGAAATTCGCTGTGTGGCTACTACAAAATTCCCCTACATGGCTCATTTTTACATTAACAATTAAAACAATACGGTTGAAGTTTTAGCTGTAATCAGCACCGACCGGAATCCTAAAATATGGGAAGATAAAACCAGTAAACAAGAATAATTTACTCCCCATTCTTGCTCAATAACTCTAACAAACTGGCCGAAGTGTGCTGGGCACCACCTTAGATTTCCTGATTAACGGCAACTCCGATGAACCGAGCCATGACAAAGTTTTGCCACACGCACGGATGCTATAATTCGCCGAATGGCAAAATATAAAGAAATAGGTATTATTGGCGAGCTCAATCTGACCGCGTTAATCAAATTCAGACAGATTAAAAAGCAAAAGCAGCCCTGAAAAATTCAGAACTGCTTCAACGTTTTCGGGAAGTGGAAACACTCCCCGAAAGAGAAAAATCGGTACTAATGGAGATTATTAGTGCCTATATCAGGGACTTTAAAACTAAGCAGGCGTTTGTGAGGTGAGATAAAACAATAGTCTTCACCAAATAATTATCCGGTAAATTATTTTTTTTGAGCTAGAATCAGGAGAAACGGGTAAATAGTTCTCACCATGCAGGTCCACACTATGCCACCACCCAATCTGCAGGTCATAAAACCGTGCCTACGCCAAAATAATTGCATTTCTCACCGGCATTACCTGCTCCAAAACAGGGTACTCAAAGA
>SLPR01000033.1 GCA_007131895.1 Bacteroidales bacterium
GCATCTGTTGTGGATGTTCCTGAAGTTACTGCCACTGCTGGCAACGAGAATGCTTCAGTTCAGGTTCAGCAAGCCATCTCGTTTACGGGAGATGAGGAAGACCGCACGGCAACCATACTTGTAACCGCCCAGGACCCTTCCGTATCCCTTGAATACACTATCACTTTCCGCTATATCGGTACAGATGCTTCTCTGGAAGCCATTTATCTTGATGGGGACTCCATGGAGGAATTTGAACCTGAAACTGAACTGTACTTCTTAACTGTTTTGTCTTTTGATGATCTTCCCTTGATTGAGGCTGTGCCGGCAGATGATAATGCCTCCGTTGCCATATCCGAACCGGAGCCCAGCACAGGTGGTGATGAAGTCTTTATGCTGGTTCACATACAGGTCACCGCTGAAGACAATGAAACCACCCGGGATTATTATCTGCAGTTTCGGGAGCTATCTTCCAACGCTTTGCTGAGTATGATTTGGATTGACGAGGATCCACTTGAAGATTTTGACCCTGAAATTTTTGATTATACCCTCGACTGGGGTTACGGTGATGGCTCTCTGCCTGTTGTGGAAGCGATGTCGCAATCTGAAGATGCAGCGGTGCTCGTTACACAGGTGGTTCGTCTGGATGGTACTGTGGAGGAACGAACAGCTGAAATCCTTGTCATTGCCGAAGATGGAGAAACAACCCATACCTATACCGTTTTCTTTGATGTATTTACGAATATACATCAGGCTTCTGAAGCACCCATCATTAATGTATATCCCAATCCTGCAAGCCATACTATCACCGTCACTGCACAAAACAAAGCTGGCATAATTACTATCACCAATGCTTTGGGGATGGAAATGCTGCGAATCGAAAAACCACAGGAGTACAATATCATTGATATTTCGCAGTATCCGTCGGGTATGTATTTTGTCCGGACTTTGGATAATACCATTGAAACCATTGAAACAGGAATTTTCATCAAGAAATAATAGCAATATATGAATACTAGTTTAAAAAAAACAATATGGATTTTTCTGGCCTTAGCTTTTCTGTATTTGCCGGGAAAGGGTCAGCAATTTACAGAATCAGATCAAATTACAAGCGAACAGGCTCAGCTGTTGCGGTCTTTGTGGAGTGAAGTTTCTTTTAAGTGGGAGAAGCATCAGCAAAGTATGCAGCGAAAAACCGACCTTCAGTTTGGGCAGACCCTGCTATCGGACACTCTTATTACTGTGCGTTTCATGGGTTTCTCTCCCACAGGAGAGCCCATTTATTATCAAACCTATAACCTTTTTGGCGCCCAGTCGCTTAATACTCACCGTCTCTGGACCGGTGGAATTTCAGAATTGAATCTTGACGGGCAGGGAATCACCCTGAATGTTTGGGATGGTGGACCTATCAGGCATACACATCAGGAATTCGGAAACCGGACCACCCAGATGGATACCGGAGGGTGGATGAACGGTCATGCTACACACGTGGCAGGAACCATGGTAGCAGCAGGTATGGTACCCACTGCCAAAGGGATGGCACCTCAGGCTCATCTGCATACTTATACCTTTACTGATGATGAGGTAGAAATGATTGAAGCAGCTGCCAACGGAGCCATTTTGTCCAATCACTCCTATGGAAGGCCCACCGGCTGGGTTTTTCATACCAACCAATGGTGGTGGTATGGCGACACACGCATCAGCGAAACGGAAGATTACAAATTTGGGTTTTATTCTGATGAGACGCGAATTCGTGACGAAATTACCTATCTTGCTCCCTTTTACCTCCAGGTGCATGCCGCCGGAAACGACAGGGCAGATACTGGTCCAGCTTCCGGCGAGGAGCATAATGTTTATGACTATGATTTACAGCAATGGATCAAATCTACTGACTACAGAGAGCCCGATGGCGGCGAAGACGGATATGATGCCATTTCTACCCTGGTACTGGGCAAGAATGTACTTACCATTGGTTCGGTAGCTGATGCCTCTGAATACACAGGGCCGGAAAGTGTTGTATTAAGTTCCTTCAGCAGTACCGGTCCTGCTGACGACGGACGAATCAAGCCTGATGTGGTGGCCAAGGGACAAAACCTGCTCTCCACATGGGTGGATACCAATACCAGCTACGCCGGTCTTACCGGTACTTCTATGGCTGCGCCCACCATTACCGGTTCGCTGGGTTTGATACAACAGCTCAATCAAAGGTTGTATGGAAACTACCTGAGAGCATCCACCCTCAAAGCGCTGATTATCCATACCGCCCGGGAAGCAGGAGAACATGAAGGACCCGACTACCTCCATGGATGGGGGCTGGCTGATATGGAAGCCGCCGCGCTTATCCTCCCCGAAAAAGACAATACTACCATTATCCAGGAAAGAAATCTCGTGCAGAATACTGTTCCTGCCTACACGCGCAATGTTTTTTCCACAGGAAACCAGCCCCTGGTAGCTACCCTGGTATGGACCGATGTTCCCGCTGAAGAACCAGAGCCTGCCCTCAACGACCGCACTCCCATGCTGGTCAATGATCTTGACCTTCGCATTACCCGTGTAGCAGACGGTGAAGTGTTTTACCCCTGGAAGCTCGATCCTGATAACCCTGCTGCTCCGGCCACCAAAGGCGACAATGTGGTAGACAATGTGGAGAAAATTCAGCTTCAGTTTCCTGATGCAGGACAATACATTGTAGAAGTATCTCACAAAGGAGAAATCATCGATCCCGTTAATCCCACCAACAAACGACAGTCGTTCTCGCTGGTAATATCGGGTGTTGCAGAAAGAGCCATTGATCTTGCCCTCGCCAATGCCAATGTATTGGTGTCGGGTTGCAATTTTGATGAAAATACCCCTGCTTTTATTGAAGTCCGGAATAAAGGACAGCAGAGCGTTACGGATGTGGTGGTCTATTTTGAAGTAAAGGACAGCAACAACAACATCGTATCGGAAGGTTCGCTGGAGCTGGATTCCCTGGAGGCAGGATTTGGAGAACAACTGGAACTAACCATTGATTTGAGCCAGGGCTTTGAATTTGAGTTCAAGGCATGGGTCAACCATCCCGGTGACCAGTTGCCTGCCAATAATACTTTTATCCGCAACCTGGTGAGCGAAAGCTGGCTGGTGAGCGATGAGGTGTATCATGAAAGTTTTGAAGGCATCGCTTACCTGGAAGAGTCAGGATGGCAATCCATCAATGCCAATGATAACAATGCCGGCTGGATGCTTCGTATCGCCGATGGCCCCAATCAGTTTGCCAGCCATGGTGCCAACTCCATGCGCTATGGTATACTCAATCCTTCAGAGGATGGCACAGAGGTGGAGGAGCAGGCTGATGACTGGCTCATTTCTACCTGCTTCTACCTGTTGCCGGGAGAAATTTATCGCTTATCCTTTGACTACAGGGCATGGAATGCTGATTTTCCTGAAAATATGAGGGTGTTTATCGGCCAGATTCCGGATCCCGAATTTCTCACCCACGAAATTACCGACATCAACAGTTTCTCCAATGAGGAGTTTTTCACCTCCATGGATCAGTTTACGGTTGAAGAAGAAGGGAGCTATTTTGTTGGTATTCAGGTTTACAGCGATCCTGATCACCGGTTTATATACCTTGACAATGTATTTCTGGAAAGAATGGTTTTTAGTGATATTGCAGCCGAAGGTGTCGAGATAAATGCAGAAGCATGCGACTTTTCCGCCCAGACCCCGGTAACTGTATCTTTTGTAAACATGGGGCTGGATGCACAGGAAAATTTTGATGTACAACTTGAAGTAAATCACATAGATACTGACCTCTCCAATACCTATGTGCTGAGCTATACTCAATTGCTGGGCTCTGAAGAAACAGGAGAACTGGAATTTCTGGTGGATATGAGTTTGTACGGAGCCTATGCACTTACGCTGACCACCTTGCTGGAAGATGATGAGCGGCCCGAAAATGATGTCCTGGAGGTGAATATCCTCAACTCTCTGGTAGATCTGGAAAGCAATTCCTTTTTTACCAATTTCGATGATATTTTTGGCCTGGATGCCATCAACTGGACCATCAACAATGTGAACGATGATGGTTTTACCTGGCGGTTCTACACGACATCGGGCCAGGCTTATACTCCGCCTCACAGCATTAATTATTACCGAAGCCCGGGTTCGGGTGGTGCTGCCAACGATTGGCTGATTACCAATTGTCTGCGTATGGAAGAGGGTGAGCATTATCGCATTAAATTTCAAACCGCTACCAAAGGAAGTGGTGACGCGGATGAATACTATCTGTATCTTATGGATGGCCTGGAACCACAGGATACCCTGTCGCAGTTTGGTTATGTTACGGTAAACACGTTCGACTATGTGGAAAGGGAATTTATCGTGCAGGCACCCTCCACAGGAATCTTCCATATAGGATTTTATGTGAATTCAACATTGCCCAATGCATTGCAGTTCTTTGTGGATGATGTTACCATTGAAAAAGTTCCGGAGAAAGATGCTGCTGTAAGAGCGGTAGTGCAGGAAGTGTATGGTTGTAATTCTTTTACCACGGAAACGCCGGTTACGGTAGTTTACAAAAACAGAGGAACTCTTCCGCTGGAAAACATTACCCTTGAGCTTTCGGTTACTGACGAACAAAACAATACCACGGTATATTCAGAAGCTCTGCCCTCCGGCTTGCCAATGGGCCAGAAAGACACCATCTCTTTCGAGATAGATCTTTCGATACTCAATACCATCTATACCCTTACCGCAGAGGTTATCATGGATGGGGATGCAGATCCGGACAACGATACAAAGACGGTGCTGATGAGGAATACTACTGTTGATCTCACTGCCGGCCATGAGTATTTCAATGACTTTGAAATGGTGCATGTGGATGGTGGAAATGCGCTGATAGATCCCAAACTGGGCTGGTGGTATGAAAATACCAATGAAGATTTTTACAGCAGCGGGCTTCCTATTACCTGGCTCATGCGCGATAATGCTCCTTTTGCTCATTCCGGAACAATCAGTATGAGAGCCGGCCGAAGCACCATTGATCATGCCGACGACTGGTTGTTTTCCAATTGCTTTATCATGCAGGAAGGTGAAAACTACCTCATGAACTTTTACTACACGGGGAGAGCGGCCAGCACTACCGAAAAAATGAGTGTACACCTGGGTACTGACCAGGATTCTCAAACAATGGGAGATGCCTTGTGGGATGAAACCTTCAATACTGCTCTGAATTACCAGAAAGGCGTGGTAACTTTCAGCCCCCCGGCTGATGGTACTTATTATGTGGGTTTTTACCATTACAGTGAACCGGATCAGGGTTGGATATACTTTGATGATTTCAGTATCCAACGCAATTATGATCTGGATGTTTCTCTTGATTCGATCACGGTTATGGCTGATGCCTGCGGCTTCTCTGAAGAAACTCCCCTTAGAATATCTATCCGCAATTCGGGCAATGAGCCATTCAGCTATCCGGTAACCATCAACTATACGGTTACTGACCCGCAGGGTAATGTAGCTATTACGGGTGAGCAGACCATAGATCAAACCATGAACGTAAATGATGTGGTTTACTACGATTTCTTTGCCGATTTGAGAAAATATGGAGAGTATCAGGTGGAAGCCTCGGTTTCTTTACCAGAATCAGCCAATGAATCACTGACTGAAAACAATTTTAAAGCGGTTAGTGTGAGAAATACCAGCATGTTCCCCCACGTGGAGAACTTGTACCTTCCCTTTGAAGAATTTTCCCGTTTTGAGGAAACAGGCTTTGTGGCTTTCGACCTGAATGGGGACGGCTTCACATGGGATTTGGGGGTGAATTTTACCAATTTCGCTTTCTCAGGCAACAGGGTAATGTACTATTCATTCAGTGCCAGCAATGATGCTGATGACTGGTTGTTCTCCTCCTGTGCTCATTTGCAGGCAGGCACGGTATACAACGTGAGTTACTATTACAGGGTTTATGCAGGCGACTATCCCGAGGACATGAAGTTTGGCATTGCCTCTGAGCAGCATCCCGATGCGCTGATTGAGTTTTTTGATGAAAAGGAAGAGATGGACAACTACAACTACCGGCGCATCAGCTATGCTTTTACGGTTCCTGAAGACGGGCAGTACTATTTTGCATGGTATGCCCATAGTCCCAAATACCACCGGTTTATATTTTTTGACGACCTGAGTTTGCGCATAGCACCTGAGGTAGATGGTACGGTAAGAAGGGTTGTACCGGCAGATGATCCTTGCGATTTTGGTGAAGAAACCGCGTTTGAAGCTACCTTGGTAAACCTGGGTTCACAGGAACTGCCTGCCGGAACCCTGGATGTCACGGTCAATTCACCCGGTGGTACACAGCAAATCAGTGTAAACACTCCGGTGCTGCCTGTTCTGGGTACCGCACAGGTGGAGTTTGCCGCATCTGTTGTAGAGCAGGAAAGACATATGTTCCAGTATAAACTTGAAGTTCCCGGCGATCAGGTTGCCGGCAACAACCAGGGAAGTATGAGTCTGTATGGAATCCATGTTGACCTCACACAACCCGGAAGCTGGTTTATCCAGGATTTTGAAACCATTTTTGCACTGCGCGAAATTGGCTGGAGCATCTTCAACCTCAATAACGACAATCGTTACTGGGGCTTGCGTGTAAATGATCCACCCCTGGCCCACAGCGGGCATAATTATCTTGTGTACTTTACCGGCAACACCACGCAGGCTGCCAACGACTGGGTTATCAGCAGTTGCTACGAGCTAAGCCATGAGAGAAAATACAAGGCCGCATTTTTCTACCGGCTGGGATCAGGGAATCACAATATGAGGCTTGCGGTGGGAAGCAATCCTTTAGCTGAAGAAATGACCCAGATTATATGGGAACAAACCCAGATGTCTGCACCCTCCGATCAGCCTTATATGCATGTGGGCGATGTTTTTGAAGTGGCAGAAACCGGACGCTATTATTTTGGTATTCAGCAATTCAGCCCTGCCAATCAGGGCTCTTCACTGGCCGATGATTTGGTTATTATTGCCCAACCTGATATTTTGCCTGTGGAGACTGAAATGGTACCAGGTACAGAAATCACCCTTCATGCCCTGGCCAGCGACTCCCTCAAGTGGTATGCTGATGAGGACTTAACCCAGGTGATAGGTGAAGGACTATCCCTGACTGTTACTGTCACTAATGAAATTGTTCCAGTATATGCAGCAGAATTCGTTTATGGTGTAACAGGACCTGCCGATGTAGTATTGGTTGGACCGGGAACGGGTATTGATCAAAACATTTTGGAAGATTTAAAACTGCTGGTTTACCCCAATCCGGCCACCGACCATATCAACCTCATTCTCCCATCTGTTTTTTCAGAAAAACTGGAGATGAAAATCGTCAATGTTTTGGGAGATGTGGTTTTACAACAAACCATTCATACAGAAGATGACCTGAGAATTGATGTTTCTCAGTTGGCAAGAGGTTCTTATTTTATTATTCTGCAGAATCGCAATGTGCAAATGCAGCAAGGGTTTGTAAGGTTCTGACAATAACTGCTGCCTGGCATTTTTGCAAGGCAACCAGGGAGTAATTTTCCGGTCGCTGAGTGTGTCGAAAATAAGCTGAGAATCATAAGGATTTCGCTTCGACAGGCTCAGCGACCGTTTTTTCGACAGGCTCAGCGACCGTTTTTTCGACAGGCATAGAGACCCGTTTATACCACAGGCTCAACAACTGGTTTGTTCGACCGGCTTACCTGCAGATTGATCGGGCAGGCTTAGCTACCGGTCTGTTTTAAGTTTCCCGGAAGGATTATAAATGGCTAAGGTTGCGCCTTGTAATTTCCGGATTTGGCCAGAAACAACTTGATACAATGAAACATTTCGGAAGATTCAATGGGTTTTTGCAGAAATCCGATGGGCTTTATTTCCGTGGTCTCCGGCGCATAATGATTGTAGGCGGTGATAAATACAAAGGCTACTTCCGGAAGAATCTTCCTGATCTTTTTGCTCAGCTCAATGCCGTCAATGTCAGGCATGGAAATGTCTGTAAATATAATGTCAGGTTTTACTGTTGACGATTTAATGCCTCTGATGGCCTGTTGTCCGGAGGAATAGCTTGCCAGCAGATGCACCTGGGGCATCTGCTGAAGGAAAAATGCCATTAGGTTTAATGCGTCGGATTCGTCATCCACTATTACGATGTTTAATTGCTCCGGTGTTGGTTTTTTCTTTTTTTCCATAGTGTATTTCCCCAATATTAATAAATGTTCATCCTTGTTAGCTTAAAAGGTTTTCCGGCTGTTTATGAGCCAGATAATAGTTTTTTTGCCGGGTAAAAATATCGAAGGTATATCCATCAGGAATGGATACGGTTACCTTTGTCCCTGTGGTTTTATTTTTCCTTTCCTGCAGATCGGTAATGATAAAGTGAATTTTTTCCTTGTTGTAATGATTGAAGATATCAAATAGCTGCCTTGCAATGGCAAGACCCCGTCCTGTTGAGCTGTTTTTTTCTCCTGCGGAGCAATTCATGCCCAAACCGTTATCTTCCACTACGATATACACCCTTCCATTGAATTGCCGGATATCGATTTGTATATTCTTTTTACATTTTGCAGGCAGAATGCCATGTTTAAGGGCATTTTCTGCCAGGGTCTGCAAAAAGAGTCGCGGGAGGGGCGTGTTCTCATCTACCTCTGGTTCCACATGTATGGTGTAATCAAAGGTGTCTTTAAACCTTTGCTTCTGCAAATCCAGGTAGTCCGCAAGAAACTGTACTTCTTCTTTGAGGCTGGCCCAGGGTTCTGCCTTTTTTTCAAACACCCTGCGTATAAGCTTGGAAAATCGTACCAGGGTATCATAGGACTCTTCGCGGTTTCCTGTCAGGATAGAAGAGCCCACCGAATTGAGTACATTGAAAATAAAGTGGGGGTCGGTCTGGGCTTTGATGGCCTCCAGTCGAAGTTCTGCAATTTGTTTCTCCCTGTTGAGTTTCAGAAACTTTGTTTTCCTTCTGTATGCACTGATTTTGTAAGCAGAAAAGAAGATGATAGTAATTATCAGAATGGTCAGCACAACTTTAAATACTGCGGTATTCCACCATGCATTGCGAATGGTAAAATGTATGGAAGCAGGCTGATGACTCCATTCACCATTGCTTTTGCTCATATCAACCAAAAAAGTATAACTGCCCGAAGGAAAGTAAGTATAGGTGGCAAATCGTGCTGTTACCGGTGCTGACCACTCCTCGTCAAGCTCTTTTATCTTGTAGCGGTATTTTACCTCCTCCGGTTTTTCCATCGTAATCCCGGTAAATTCAAACCTGATGGTATTCTGGTGGTGAGAAAAATCCCAGGTTGTTCTTTTTGTATTCCGCTTCCGGACAGGCTGCTTCCACTCCATATGGTCATCGAGGTAATAGATGTTTTGAACGATAGGAGTTCTGGGAGCGGGTTCAGACAGCTCCACGAAGTGGGGGTTGAAGTTGATAAACCGGTCGCTGGCACAAATCCATACTGAACCGTCATGCCCCAGGCTGCTTCCGTTTTGTCGAACTTCCAGGCCATGAAAGCCATTGTTCTTGTCGAAGATTTCAACCTGAATCTCTCCTGAGGAATAAAACAGTTCCAAATCCAGATAACCCATTTTACTTCTCATCCCTACAAACAAGCCTGTGGAGTCAACAACCTGCAGGTCCACTACATTTTTCCCAAATATTGCCGGAGCTACCTGTATTAGGGTGTCGCGGTAATCATAAAAAAACAATCCGTCCGTGTTTCCCAGCCAAAGATTACCTCTTTGATCCCTGGCCATCGTAATGGCGCCCAGGTCGTAAGAAATGCTTTCATCAGGAAGGTGAACAAACCGGTTGTCCTTCCATAAACTTATGCCTTTAGCATTTCCTATCCAGGTAGTTCCGTTTTTGTCGGTAATGACACTGAGGATGATTCCCGGTTTATTGCCGGGCAAAACAGGGTAAGATACAATGGAATTTTTAGCATCAATGATGACAAAATCGTTCATCTGACCGAGGTAAATTTCTCCATTCAGCGGGTTTTCTGTTGCAGCAAGTACAGTTTCATGAGGCAGTCCGGATAATAGGCGGGCATTGCCATTTTCAATCAGCACCACTCCGTACGCATGAGGTTTCCAGATGCGGTTGCGGCTGTCTGTAAAACTGTTCATGTAATACATTCCCTGTTGTCCGCCCAAAGCAATTCCTTCTGCCTCTATTTGCTGGTAATTTGTTCCATCAAAATAGAACAACCCTTTCCCAAAATCAGAGACCCACAAACCTCCTTCTTTGTCCTCGGTAATAGACCATGGGTATAAGGGTCCATCAGACACCGCCGGATAATTGATGAATTGCTCAGATGTAATTTTCAGTGCACCCCGCTCTCCCAGCAGCCAAAGATGGCCTTCGCGGTCTTTGTTGATGGCC
>SLPR01000054.1 GCA_007131895.1 Bacteroidales bacterium
AAAAGAGTTTTTAATTGCCCTGGATTATGCGTTGCGTTGGTTGAGGAATTTTTCTGCATTGGTAAAATGTGCCTCTCTCTTTTCTTGATCCATGTTTTCCAGTGTGCGCAGCAACATTCCCAATCGGGGATTTTTTCCCAGGAAATCCCGGTGTTGATCCATAAAACGCCAGAAAAGTCCATCCCAGGTCTTTTGCCAGTCGCCTCTGGGAAAGTCACTCATCTTCATAAGATAATTGCTGCCACTGAAATAGGGTTTGGTGGCCATAAGCCCACCGTCAGCGAATTGACTCATCCCATAAACATTGGGCACCATCACCCAGTCCCATGCATCTATAAATAATTCCATAAACCATTGGTATACTTCATCGGGATCAAACTCGCACAACAGCATAAAATTTCCCAGCACCATCAACCTTTCAATGTGATGACAATAACCGGTTTTCAAAACCTTTTTGATAACAATATCTACCGGTTCAATCCCCGTGGTGCCATCATAAAAGGAACCGGGAATTTTTCGTGAAAATCCCCAGAAATTGCGGGTTCGCTCTTCTCTCCCTTTCAATTCATACAGTGCCCTTATAAACTCTCTCCAGCCAACGACTTGCCTTACAAACCCTTCAAGAGAATTGAGCGGAATTTCATTTTCCGAACTGTATTTCATTGCTGCATCCAACACCTGTTTCGGGGTCAGCAGCCCGGTATTGAGCATGGGCGAAAGCACACTGTGATGCAATATTCCTTCATTGGAAACAATAGAATCCTCATAAGGACCGAACTCTTTAAATCTTTCAGAAAAAAAATTCTCCATCCAGCCAGCAGCACTTTCATGGGTAAGAGGATAGAAAGGTTTCTCACTCAGCGAACCATAATTGCCTCCAAAATACTTTTCCACATAGGAAACAGCCTCTTCATAATATTCGTTATGTTCAGGAAATGATACCCGGGGAGGTTTTTTAGTGGCGGGATACTTTTTCCTGTTTTCGGCATCATAACTCCACTTCCCTCCCAGGGGCTTCTTATCATCCTCCAGCAATAGTTTTCTTTTTTTGCGCTGATCAGTATAAAAATCGGAGTGATAATATCTTTTTTTATCGGCAAAGTAGTCTTCGACCTCTTTGCGCGAATTCATAAACAAAGGAGATTCATGCACCTTAAAACTGACTTCGTGCTCATCGCCGCTCTTTTTCAGTCTCTGTCTAAGCCAGTCATCCGTGGGATCAATATAGTGTATCTCAGATGCACCTTCCTTACTGAGCCGGGAAATCAGCTCCCGGATATCCGATTCCTTTTCCTGGCAGGATATGTAATGGACTTCAACTCCCTTTTCTTTTAAAAAATCCTCATAGAACTTCATGGAAGCTCTCATGAAAGCCAGCTTTTGCTTATGGAAGTTGTATTGTGTAAAGAACAGCGGTTCTTCCACAAGGTATGCCTCACCTTTTTCAAATGGCAAAGGCGATTTTTCGAACAACTGATGGGGAAATACAAGGGAAACTTTGCTCATGCTTTTTTGTTTTTTGAATTTTCACATCGCTGGCTGCAGTATACCACGTTGTCCCATGTCAGCGCCCATTTCCTGCGCCACAAAAAAGGCAGACCGCAAACCGGGCAAATCTTTGAAGGAAAGTTTTCCTTTTTAACCATTTTTGCGGCCATCAGACATATCGTTGGTTACATTTTAAAGATCAAGGCACTCTAAAATCCCGACTAACCTACCTGAAAGGAAACTGTTTTTCACACTTTTTCCAGAAGCCAAAAAAAGAAGGGAAATAGCCTTTCACATCAAACATCCAATCACGGGACTCTTCAGTTCCGCGGTAATGTTGGTTTAGCGGGTGTTCTTTGAAAAATATTTTCTCAGGATGAAAAGTCTGCACAAAATCATCAAACTCTCCGGAAAACACCTGCATACCGTCAATGTTTCGGGTAAGCTCCAGCACAAAGTCCATGGTCTTATCCGAAACAGGATACTTCTCAAAATGAGTGGGTTCAAGCAGAAGAACACGATTTGCTTTGGTCTCTTTCTTCCACAGAGGGTCGAGGTTGTAAAAGTTATACAACAGCACCGGCAATTGCGGGTTCCATTCATTCACTGTATTTTCGGGTAAACGGGTTACAAGGCTGGGCATACAGATTCTTTGGAGAATTTCGGGCACTTCCATTTCAGCAAGCTCCTCATAACTTACATCAAGAAATGTATTTTTCTGAGAAGAATAGCAGTATTTATTGATATTTTGCTGGTTGGCATTGTATTTTTTATTGCTGAAAGTACCGGCTACCCATTGCCAGCTAAGCGCATTGCTGGCCCAGTCAGCATCCAGCAAATGGTAATAGAGCCAGCGGGCCGGCGTTTTCCAATAGCTTCCGCCCACATTGCAGGCTATGGAGGCCACATACATTCGCAGGTGATTGTGCATATATCCTGTCCGGTAAAATTCACGAATCCCATTGTCAATGGCTTCTATGCCTGTCTGGGCTTCCAACACGGCACAGGGTATCTCCCGGTGAGATACATTCTGCTGAGCAAATTTCATATCACTGTTGATTTCCTCCCCCTTGTGCACCCATACCTGCTGAAAGTAATCTCTCCAGGCAAGCTCCTGCAAAAGTTTATACATTTTTTGAGGATGAATTCCTCTCTCCAGCAGCCTTTCCATAACAAAGCGCGTGCTGATGACCCCTCTGGATATGTAAGGTGAAAGCCGTGTTACCGCACCATCGATAAAGTTTCGTGTTTTCCCGTAAGCGGCAGGGTCTGTATGGTCTATCTGTTCAAGAATAGCAGAGAGTTGAGTCATATGCAATATTTTTTTAACAATAGCTACAACCATCCTAATCCTTGTATTGTTCTCAGGGATTTAATTATGAATCAAACAAAAGGGAAACATACCAGTTGATGGAAAATTTGGCATTCCAAATCGAAAAAACAATTAATCTGATATTTTTATTGAATTATTTATAACCTTAGTATGTTTTTTTATAATTTTGGCACCATCAAAACACATTAATTAAAAAACAGCGAGCAATCAGCTGCAAAAAAAACCCTTATGAACCAAAAAACAGAAGCGATCCAGGTCCTTTCACCGGACCTTACCATCTATGGTATAAAGGACACAACAGAAATCTACTACAATCTGTCGTATGACGAATTGTTTGAGCATGAAACCGACCCTTCCCTTGAAGGTTTCGAAAAAGGCTTTGAAACCAGCAATGGTGCCGTAGCTGTCGACACAGGCATCTTTACCGGTCGTTCGCCCAAAGACAAGTATATTGTGATGGAAGAAACATCAAAAGACAATATATGGTGGGCAGGACCCAATGCCAAACGTTCCGACAACCATCCTATCAACGAACAGGTTTGGGGTGAGCTCAAAGAAACTACTCTGCAGCAGTTTCATGGCAAGAAACTCTATGTAATGGATGCCTTTTGCGGAGCCAACGAAAACTCAAGACTTAAAATCAGGGTAATCACAGAAGTGGCATGGATGGCTCATTTTGTAAAAAACATGTTTATCCGCCCTACCGAAGAGGAGCTGCTGGATTTTGAACCCGATTTTGTCATGCTCAATGCCTGCAAAACGGTAAACGAACGCTGGGAAGAGCAAAACCTCAATTCCGATGTGTATGTTGCTTTCAATCTGAAAGAGAAAATGTCGCTGGTAGGTGGCACATGGTATGGTGGAGAGATTAAAAAAGGCTTTTTCAGTATCATGAATTACTACCTTCCCCTCAATGGTATGGCCTCCATGCACTGTTCTGCCAATATGGGCAAAAACGGGGATACCGCTATCTTTTTCGGGCTTTCAGGAACAGGGAAAACCACCCTTTCGGCCGACCCCGAGCGCTATCTGATTGGAGATGACGAGCATGGATGGGACGACGAAGGAGTTTTCAACTTCGAAGGAGGTTGCTACGCCAAATGCATTAATTTGAGCAAAGAAAAAGAACCTGAAATTTACAAAGCCATCCGCCGCAATGCTCTGCTCGAGAATGTGGTATACAATACCCAAACCGGAGAAATAAATTTTTTCGATACTACCAAGACAGAGAATACCCGTGTTTCCTACCCCATTCATCACATTGACAATATTGTCAAGCCAGTGAGCAAGGGAACACATCCCAAAAAGATTATCTTTCTTACTGCGGATGCCTTTGGAGTTTTACCTCCTGTTTCAAGACTTACCCGCGAACAGGCCATGTATTACTTTCTCAGCGGCTACACCAGCAAACTGGCCGGTACTGAAAGGGGAGTAAAAGAACCATTGCCTACTTTTTCTTCCGCCTTCGGAGCTGCGTTTCTAATGGTGCACCCCACCATATATGCCAGGCAGCTGGCAGACAAAATGAAAAAGCATGGTGCAACCGCCTACCTGGTAAATACCGGTTGGATTGGCGGTCCATACGGAATCGGGCAACGCATCGATTTGGAATCTACCCGCAACATCATCAGGGCTATCCTGGATGGCTCCCTTGACAATGCACAGGTAGAAGAGGTGAAACCATTCGGGCTTAGCATCCCCAAAGAGGTAAAAGGGGTGGACTCACTGATACTAAATCCCAAAAACACCTGGAAATACGAAACCTCCTATAATAAACAGGCAGACAAAATTGCAGAAAAATTCATTGAAAACTTTGACCAGTTCCTGGATACAGAAGAAGGTCAGCGTTTGGTAGCTGCCGGACCTCAAAACCAGTTTATGAAGCAGTATTACAAATACTACGAACGTAAACTGGATAAAATGGAGAAGAAGCATCATGATGAAATCCTCAGACTTAAGGACCAGATTTACATCCTGCAAAGTGCATTTCACGACTATGTCTCCTTCAACTCTATCAATTCCGATTACAAAAAAAGAAATCTGCGTCGATACGTTCCTGTAATTTCATGGTTCGACACGGAGAATCACGACGAAAGCATGAATTGCTATAATGCTGTACTAAAACTAACCAAGATGGTAGGTTTGGAGCCCTATAGTCAGGAGAAATCCGAGATTGGATACAACGAGTTTATGACCCACTCGCGCGAGGAAATGACCATTGCGCAGATATACGATATCATTGATGATATCTACAAGTGCTTTAAGTCAAAGCCATGCAAAAATCCCGACATTATTAAGGCTAAGGATGTCCTGCTGGAGGTCGCTCATGAAGTGGATAACTTCATTATTAAAATAGGTTCATTGATAATTATTAAATTCGTTGACACGGAAGGTCAACCTCATTTCCATGTCAAAAAGCTTTCCATCAGCGGGCTTATTCATATTGACAAAAACCCTCATCTGATTAAAGAACCCTGGCAACTGGTTGAGGAAATCCAGTATTTTTAGATTACCTTTGTATAAAATGGCCGTGGTAGTTTCATAACAACGTAAACCTTTTTCTCTGCTTGCACTTAATTAATTTACGGAAACTACCCGGCCATTTTTCTTTTCCAACCCTTAAAAATATCTGTTTCTCCTATCCTTAGCAATTGCGGGGTGAACTTTTGCTACCCTGTCACTATATACAGCACTGTGGTCAGAAGACTTCCAGCTCGTCCGACCACTAATCTGCTTTTAGTGGCGGGGTGAGCTTTAGTCACCCCGTCACTTTTGTACCGGGTTGAAATTGCGGTTTTCGATGTTTCAAATCGGCTGTTTTTCATAAAATCGTTGATAATCATGCATATATTTATAAAAAAGATTTGCTTATGTTACAAAAATTTGTATTTTTGAGTGTTAAATCTATTATAATGCATTAAATTTATTTCTAACATGGAAAACGGAACAGTTAAATTCTTTAATGAGAAAAAGGGCTTCGGTTTTATTCTGGATGATGTAACAGGAAAAGATGTTTTTGTTCATCACACAGGCTTGATTGACCAAATCAAAAATGATGACAAAGTAACTTTTGAAGTTACCGAAGATGAAAAAGGAAAGAAAGCAGTCAATGTAAGAATTGCCTGACAGGTTTCACACATCTCTGCCATAAAAGCTTTGTAGAAAATACAAGGCTTTTTTTTATGTTCTTATGGAAATGATATGAGAGCTATAATGCGAAAATAGCGTAATTTCGCAAAAAACTTTTTTAAAAGAATGAACTATTTCCAGGCAGACAATCTCAGTAAAGCTTACGCAGAAAAATTATTGTTTGAAAACATCAGTTTCGGCATTGACAAGGGCCAGAAGGTAGGGTTGATAGCCCGTAATGGTGCAGGTAAAACCACTTTGCTCAATATCATGATGCAAAGAGACATTCCTGATTCGGGGTCATGCAATTTCAGAAAAGGCCTGCGCATTGCATACCTTGATCAGAATCCGACGTTTGCTCCAGAACCCACGGTAATACAAACCATCCTGGATGATGACAGCCCGGTTATCAGCACCCTTAGAGAATATGAAAAGCAGGTGAGGCTCCAGGAGCTCGAACCGCAAAAGGCCGACAATGAATACCTGCAAAAGCTAATGGGTAAGATGGATGAACTGCAGGCATGGAACATGGAAGCCAAAATCAGGCAAATCCTCTCTCAGCTGAAAATTGTTGATTTTGACCAGCCTGTAGGCGAACTATCCGGCGGGCAAATCAAAAGGGTGGCTTTGGCAAAAATACTTGTGGAAGAGGCTGATTTTATCATATTGGATGAACCCACCAACCACCTCGACCTGCAAATGATCGAATGGCTGGAAGAGTACCTGGCAAAGCAAAAGCTTACGATATTGATGGTAACCCACGACAGGTACTTTCTTGACAATGTATGCAATGAAATACTTGAACTGGAGAACGGAAACATTTACCATTACAGAGGCAATTATGCATATTTCCTGGATAAGAAACAGGAACGGGAAGCCGATTTACAGATAAGAACGGAAAAAGCACGCAACCTGCTCAAAAAAGAGACAGAATGGATGAGACGCCAACCCAAGGCCCGTACCACAAAATCCAAAGCCCGAATCACTGCCTTTCATGAATTGAAGGAAACTGCATCGGGTCAATCCTCCAACCAACCTGGTGAAATCATTATGCAGTCGGCACGTATGGGCAAAAAAATCCTGGAACTGGAAAATGTTTCTAAACGGTTTGATGAAAAGGTAATTATCGATAATTTCTCCTATATCTTTAAAAAGAAAGAAAAGGCAGGCATCGTGGGAATGAACGGCTCAGGGAAAACCACCCTGCTCAACATCATTACCCAAAAACTAAAACCCGATACGGGCAAGGTAAGCATTGGGGAAACAGTAGAGTTTGGTTACTATACCCAGGAAGGCATCAAGGTGGATGAAAGCAAAAGAGTGATTGATGTTATCAAAGATATTGCTGAAAGTATTAAGGTTGGCAAGGATGTAACCATGTCGGCCTCGCAATTTCTCCAGTATTTCAACTTCCCCCACTCCTCCCAGAATGATTTGGTGCGAAAACTCAGCGGAGGAGAAAAAAGGCGCCTGCACCTGCTCACCGTGTTGATGAAAAATCCCAACTTTCTCATTCTGGATGAGCCTACCAATGACCTTGATATTGCCACACTTAACGTTCTGGAAGACTTTCTGGAAAATTTTCCGGGATGCCTCATTGTAGTGTCCCATGACCGCTATTTTCTTGACAACCTGGTAGATCATGTTTTTGTCTTTGAAGGAGACGGAAAAATCAAGGATTTCCCCGGTAATTATACCGAATATCAGGATAAGAAAGCAGAGGAAAAACAGCAGATCAAGAAAACCGGTAAGATAACAGCTCCTAAAATTGAAACCACAAAACCCAAAGAAAAAACCAAACTTACCTTTAAGGAACAGAAGGAGTTTGACGAGCTGGAAAAGGCCATCGGAGAGCTTGAAATAACGAAAAAGGAAACTATTGATAAGATGAATTCCGGAGAACTCTCTCCTGATGAATTGCAAAAGATCTCAGCACTCTACGAGCAAATCGAAAAAGATCTGGAGCAAAAAGAAAACCGCTGGCTGGAACTTTCACAGTGGGCATAAAAAAATAAAACAGGGAACATTTTCAACGTTCCCTGTTTTGTTTTCCAATACCGAAGAGGCCCTGTTATGCATTAAGCATTACAGGCATAACGAGCATAAGGATGTCTTCATCCTTGTTTTCGTCATCCAGTGGCAGAATAAGTCCTGCCCTGTTGGGTTCAGACATTTCCATAACCACCTGATCTGTTTCAAGGTTGTTAAGCATTTCTACCATAAATTTACTGTTGAAGCCAATTTCCATGTCGTTGCCTTCGAAATGGCAGTTGAGTCTTTCTTTTGCCTCATTGCTATAGTCGAGGTCTTCGGCCATAAGGTGCAATTCTGTTCCGGCAATCTTAAACTTAACCTGGTAGGTTGCCTGGTTAGAAAACAAAGAAACCCTTCTGATGGCATTCAGGAATGGAGAGCGGTCCAGCGTTAGCTTGTTGGGGTTTTCCAATGGGATAACAGCAGAATAGTTGGGATATTTACCATCTATCAGGCGGCACGTCATGGTTATGTTCCTGAAGTTAAACCGTGCGTTCTTCTCATTAAATTCAATATCTACCGGAGCATCGCCCATGGCCAGGATGCCTTTTAGCTGATTAAGGGGCTTTTTGGGAAGTATAAATGCGGCACTCTCTTCCCCCTTAATATCATTGCGTCGATAGCGCACGAGCTTATGGGCGTCAGTGGCTACAAAAGTGATATTGTCGGTAGTGAGTTCTACATACACACCTGTCATAGTAGGCCTCAGCTCATCATTACTGGCGGCAAAGATGGTTTTGCTGATGGCATTGTGCAGTATGTCTGATTCTATTTTCAGGTTGGTTGCATCCTCCAGTTGGGCAGGACTTGGGTATTCTGCGCCGTCCTGACCTGCAAGGCGATATTTTCCTTCACCTGCAAGGAGGCTGACACCATAATTTTCCTTATCTATTTCCAGTGTAACCGGAATATCTGAAAAAGTTTTCAGAGTATCCAGCAATAGTTTGGCAGGAATGGCTATGTTGCCCTCATCTTCAGCCATATCTACCGTAAGGCGGGCTGTCATGGTGGTTTCCAGATCTGATGCGGACACTTTCAGCTCATTGTCATTCAACTCAAACAGGAAGTTGTCCAGAATTGGTAAGGTATTGTTGGTGCTCAGCACACCACTAATTGACTGTAACTGCTTTAATAGCAGACTGCTCGATACAATAAACTTCATTTTCACCTGTTTTTATGATACGTTTGCAAAGATAATTCTTTAATCTAATCCGATGATGGCTCAGCAGGTTTATTTTTAAAAAAGGATAAGGGCCTCAAGATTCGGTTAAACACATAATATTGTGCCAGTGCATATTCTCCACCATTCACCTGAACGTAAAACCTGTTGGGGTCTTGACGAATACCCTCTGTGGCCCTTAGAACATCTTCAGGTGTTTTTCGGGCAAAAGCTCTTATATTGGTCTGCATGCCATCTTTTGTTTTTACGGAAATCTCCATAAAGGGTTGCTCAAACATCAACTCTTTTCTGATTTTTTCATCTTCTTCATCAGGTAAACGCTCATAATGAATATCCCTGAAAGATGACAAAAATCTCAATACACGGGCAGTATCTGCCTGAAAATACAACTCTTCTCCGTTATTCACTGCACTGAAAAACTGAAAATCTGTTCCCTTGGTGGGTTTCAGCAAAAATGACTCTCCTTCATTATCGTAAACATCTACACTGACAGAATAAATGGATTCGTATTCGACATCAATTATGACGGGATCGCGCCACATTCGTTGTTCGGGCCTGAATACTTCCGAAATACCTGTTTCATAACCGGGTCGCAGCACTTTAAACGCCACGTCCGAAGATGTTTTCCTCATGTAGGTGCTTTCTCCGTCGGGTGTATCCGGTCCTATTATTACAGACTGGTATCTTCTTTCATAAGGAAAATATCGAAATTTACCAAAGTTTACCCTATAGCCCATGATAAAAACATCAACCAAAACTCCCTCCTTTAGCAACATCTCCTCAACCTGGTTTCTGTTGGCTATGCTTACAGGCTGCCTTACCGCCAAACGCTCCAAAACCCCAAGCAGCTCCCTAACTGCCAGGTCATTGGCATATAGTGAGCCGTCAAGCCTCCAGCGCCCCTGTTCATCTTTGTGAAGAACTATTTTATCTTCCCCGGAGAGGCTTTCCATCTCTATGCGGGTAACTTCCAGCTTTCTGTCAATACTAAAATCACGATCTTCTGCCCTGAAAGAAGACGATATATTTGACTGCCAGAATATAATCATTCCCAGCATCAGCAAACTCAATGAAAAAAGAAAAAATAATTTTGCGTTTCCTCTTCGCATACTACTATAGCTTTTTATTGTACAATCCCGTTCACTGAAAAAGAAGAATCAATTTTAAACAAATTCC
>SLPR01000243.1 GCA_007131895.1 Bacteroidales bacterium
CATAGTCATACCCCATCATAATAGTGTATTTTGAAGACAGGGTTTCATCGCTGAAAATATCAATGGAAGGCTGACTTAAATGATGAATGGCTGCCCCTGCATAAAAACGATCGTTGTAAACAAGAACCCCGGTAGAGAAGTCAGCATTGTGACTGCTCATGCCATCGTTAAATGATTCTCCGCCTGGATTGTAACCCTGGCCGAAAGGGTTGTGCTGATCGGGAAACACCAGGTTCTCAGTGTTCATCCTGAAATTGATATAGGATACCTGCATGCCTAAATTGATATACCAATCCCTGGATAATCTGCCTTGCCATGCATAGAAGATACCTGCCTGGGTATGGCTGAGCAGGCCTGCTTGCTGATCATGAATCAGGTTTACTCCCAAACCCCCAGAAACCCTCTCCAGATAAGTGTCGGCTGAAAAGCTGTAGGCAGAGAATGTGCCAAAGCTGGGGAAGGGCTGGTTGCGGTAATTAAAGATTACCCGCGTACAACGTTCTGCACCCGCAAAAGCAGGGTTAAGATAGAGGGGATTGGCATAAAACTGAGAAAATAACGCATCCTGTCCGTAAGCTTTTCTGCTTACAGAGAGCAATATCACTATATACAACGAGATGGTAAGTAACATTCCGTTTTTCAGGTTTGCTGTGTTTACGTAATAATTGGATACGGGTTTCACCTCAGAATACATTAATAAGCATATCGGTTTGAATCCTCAGTGCCGGGAAAATTAAAAATCACGGATGAACGTTTATCATTAACGAAAAAGATTCTGTTTAATTTCATGATGAACAATTTCTGTTTGGATCCGCGTTTGTATTTTTGCAGGGCCTGCAAGGGTATTATTTTCCTGAAAAGATTGGGGCATTACATTATCTGAGAGCTTTTGTCAGGTTTTGCTTTTTTTTCGACCCTTTATGTAGAAAGAAAAGAACGGAATCTGATTTTAAAATAATTTCCTGAAAAAACCGTTAAAATGTATTCATAATTCAACAAATGTGCAGTCTTTTCTTTTTTGATTGTAACTTTAGGTGTAATTTTCAGAGCTGGCGTTCCCGGAAATTTTAACTTTTATAATTTGTCCTCCATACTCAAAATACCGTCATCATGCTTAAATCATACATTTCTCTTTTTCTCTTATTGACAATAATCCTGGTTACCTATAATCGAGCTGAATCGCAACAGCAGAATACCCGGCGGATAGATTTGCAGTGGGACGCCCCGCTGGGGTTGAAGGAAGAGAGTAACTTTATCCCCTCCCTGTTTTTTTTCGGCGCGCTCTATCCTGACAGCCTTCCACAGGTACCTGTTCTTATTTACCGCACCCCTTTGACTGTTCCCCATTTTACCTATGAATATGTAATCAGTGACAAAGTTATTCAACCAGCCAGTGCTGAAGAATCCCTGATTCTTGAAGAAGCAGGCTTTGCACAATCAGAATTTGTTATGGTGTCGGATAACGAAACTACCCGGGGTGAAACCTACGGGCGGGTCCACGTTGTTCCGGTAAGAAAAACAGAGGGTATTTTTGAAAAACTCATTTCTTTCACTTTGAAAACAAGTCTTGTTCTTGATATTGCCACTGAACAGGGAGCTATGCATCAGTATCCGGATTCATCCGTTCTGGCCAAAGGAGAATGGTACCGGGTTTGCGTGGAAAAGGAAGGAGTTTTTCGTTTGGGACATCAGGAGCTAACAGATTTGGGCATGAACCCATCACAAATCAATAAGTCTACTTTGCAGATTTACGGAAATGGAGGAGGAATGCTCCCCGAGGCCAATAACCAGTTTCGACACACCGATTTACAGGAAAATGCAATATGGGTGAGCGGAAGCAATTCGGGTAGTTTCACAACCAATGATTTTATTCTCTTTTACGGACAATCTCCCCATCGCTGGTTCTACAATGAAAATACAGATTTGTTTGAGCATCAGGTGCATCATTACTCTGATGAAACGTGTTATTTTATCACCCACGGACAACAACCGGGGAAAAGAATTGAGTCGCGCAGCAGTATTGACCAGAATCCTAATCATACGGTTACCTCTTTTTATGATTACCGCCATCACCAGCGTGATCTGGTTAATATTATTGGCAGCGGTAAAGGATGGTTTGGCGAATTGTTTGATGTAACCCTCACAAGGGATTTTGATTTTACCATTCCTGGTATGGTTCAGCAACAACCGGTTCATATTACCGTCAATGCCGCCGCCCGGTCATCTCTTTCAAGTACTTTTATAATTGAGGCCTTTGGATCCTCACAGACTTTTAACTTAGCCAGTGTAAACCTGTCAAATGTTACAGGGCCCCACGCCCGCCAATCTACTGGCAGTTTGTCTGTACTGCCTCAGAGTGATAATTTTACGGTACGTCTTACCTATAACCGGAGTGTCTCCGGCTCAAGGGGATGGCTCAATTATATTACTGTAAATGCACGACGGAGCCTTTCCAAAACCGGCGATCAGATGTTTTTCCGCAATCCTTCGTCGATGGGCAATGGCAATATAAGCCGGTTTCAGGTGGGTAATTCCTCCTCAGGCAATAGAATTTGGGATGTTACCGATCCCCTGAATATTGTTCAGCAGCAATTTCAGCTAACGGGCAATACCGCAAGTTTTACCGTCAATACAGACCAACTGCGGGAATTTGTGGTATTTGGGAATGAGGAGTTTCCCAAACCCCGCCTGGCAGGAGCTGTGGCCAATCAAAACCTGCATGCACTGCAGCTGCACGATATGTTTATAGTGGTGCCCGACCTGTTGAAAGCCGAAGCAGAGAGGCTTGCGGCCTTCAGAAGGGATTTTAACGGGTTGTCGGTAAGAATTGTTTCTCCCCGTCAGATTTACAACGAATTCTCATCAGGAGTGCCCGATATTTCCGCCATCCGGAATTTCATGAAAATGTTTTACGACAGGGGGGTTGAAACAGGCGAGTATCCCCGTTATCTGATGCTTTTCGGAAATGGCACCTACGACAATAAGAACATACTGGGATATGGAGGGAATCTTATTCCTACCTTTCAAACCCGGGAGTCATTAAACTATGCCAATAGTTATATTACAGATGACTTTTTCGGACTGCTCGACGATAACGAGGGATGGGATGCCCAGGGGGCAATAGATTTGGGCATAGGGCGTTTGCCGGTACGAACGGTGGATGAGGCTCGTTTTATTGTGGATAAGTTGTTGCGCTACGACCAAAGGATACCTGGTCTTGAGCCGGGGACAGATAATCCTCTGTTTGCCGGAGTGACTCCGAATTATGCAGACTGGAGAAATGTAATTTCTCTTGTGGCAGACGATGAGGATGCAAATGTGCATTTATCCCAGACAGAAAATCTGGCCAACTATCTTGCCGCAGAACATCCTGTTCTTAATGTGGAAAAAATCTATCTTGATGCCTATGAGCAGGTTACCCTCGCCGGAGGTTCGCGATACCCCGACGTGAATAAAGCTATCAATAGCAGGGTAAACCAGGGGGCACTGCTGATTAATTATGTCGGACACGGGGGTACATTAGGGCTGGCCCATGAACGAATTCTTACTTTCGATGACATACTTTCCTGGGGTAATTTTTACAATCTGCCCGTTTTTATGACTGCCACCTGCGAGTTCAGTAGCTTTGACCAGCCTGATGCCAATGATCTTTCTGCCGGGGTGCGGGTATTTCTTAAGCCTGACGGGGGTGCTGTGGCATTGTTTACCACCACCCGCCTGGCATACTCAGGAAGCAATTTCAACCTTAACGATGCATTTATGCGCAATGCATTTGTGCCCATGGAAAATGGGGAAATGCCCAGGCTGGGAGATTTGATTCGTATCTCAAAAGTGAAAAGCAGCTCGGCAAGCCAACTCAAAAATTTTGTACTGCTTGGCGATCCCTCCATGCAAATGGCCTATCCCAGATACAATGTTGTGACCACTGAAGTGCCAGACACTATGCGTGCCCTGGAAAAAGTCACTGTAAGGGGAGAGGTGCATATGCCGGGTGGTGGTATTGCCACTTATTATAATGGAGTGCTATATCCCACTATCTACGATAAAAAAGGGAGGTTTTCAACCCTTGGAAATGACCCCGGGAGTTATGTCAGGGAATTTACCATGCAGAACAAGATTCTTTATCGCGGTACGGCTTCGGTTGTTGATGGGCAATTTGAGTTTAGTTTTATTGTTCCCCGCGATATCAGTTACAATTCGGGATTTGGAAAAATCAGCTATTACGTAGATGATGGTGAACTGTATGACGGGCACGGCTATTTTGATAATTTTATCATCTCCGGAACTTCAGATGACTACATCCCCGACCATCAGGGCCCCGAAATAACCCTTTACCTGAATAACACCAACTTCCGCTCCGGAGACCAAACCGGTCCCGATCCTGTTTTGCTGGCTTATTTGAAAGATGACAGCGGCATAAATACCACAGGTCAGATTGGTCATGATATTGTGGCTTTTCTTAATAACGACACCTCCAATCCCTACATACTCAATAATTTTTACCAGTCCGATCTGGACTCTTATCAGTCGGGCAGGGTGGTGTACCCATTCTTTAATCTGGAAAAAGGGGATTATACCCTTATGATGCGTGCCTGGGATGTGCACAACAACGTGTCCACACAAAGTATTGATTTTGTTGTTACTTCAGCTCCAGGAATTATATTGACCGAACTGCTGAATTATCCCAACCCGTTCAGCGATCGTACGCAGTTTTCCATTGAGCATAACAGACCTGCAACCGAATTGCGTATTCTAATTGAAATATTCAGCCTTAACGGACAACTTGTTAAATCCATTGATGAGAATATCTACGCATCAGGTTTCAATATTCCTCCCATAGAATGGGATGGAACTGATGAGGGGGGTACTTTGTTAAAGAATGGTATTTATATTTTCAGGGCTTTTGTGAGCTCTGCTGATGGTGACAAGGTAGAACGAACCGAAAAACTGATGATTCTGAGATAGTGCATCTGGTATGTCTTTTCTCTCTGCGAATTGCCTGATATAAGATAAGTGAATCACGGAAAGATACAATGGTTTTAACCCATAATAAACAATAAGGAAAATAAAAAGCCGTTAATATATTCTGCAAAGCAAAACAGGCCATCGTATGCCTTAGCAGGTAACGAAAAAGCAAAAGAGCCAGATGCTGTTTTGATTAAGGAAACAACGAAACCTCTGTGATAAAGGGTTTACACACAGAACAATGATTGCAACCAGTAGGGCCCCTGTGGCCTGAACAATAAATTTTTGAACACGTAAAACAGAAGGTTATTAAACTTACAAACAAGACTTTGGTGAAGTTTTTTATCCGATAATTTAAAAAAAGCCGTAAGTTTGCAGATTGAATTTGTTGATTACATTGCTAAATCAAGTTCTATTACGCACAGAAAGGCCATAATATTCTATTAAATCAAAATAAGTAATGACAAAGTCGCTTTTCACACAAACATTGGTATTGTCGCTTTTAGTAGCATTATTGCTCAATAATAAATTGTATTCTCAGAACGAATCGGGGCCGGGAATGGGAGACATTTTAGGGCAAAGAGTTAATACCATAACTACCGCGGTTCCCTTTTTGATGATTGCCCCTGATGCCCGTTCGGGTGCCATGGGTGACGCCGGCGTTTCTACCTCGCCCGATGTCAATTCCATGCATTGGAATCCTGCCAAGTATGCCTTTATTGACAAGGATATGGGCCTGGCGCTCAACTATACTCCCTGGCTCAGGACGCTCGTACCCGATATTAACCTTTCGTATTTGAGCGGGTTTAAACGGATTGATGAATTGCAAACCGTAGCTGCATCGCTGGTGTTTTTCTCCCTTGGAGATATTCAGTTTACCGATGAGGCCGGTATGCCACAGGGTACCTACCGACCCAGCGAATTTGCCCTTGACGTGGCCTACGCAAGAAAGCTCGGGGAAAACATTTCCGGTGCCATCGCCATGCGCTATATCCACTCTAACCTAACCCAGGGTCAGGATGTGGGATCCATGGAAACTCGTCCGGGACGTGCCCTTGCTGCAGATGTTTCTGCCTATTACCAGAGAGAACTCGATTGGAGACGAACACCCGCCATGTTCGCGGCAGGGATTAATATTTCCAACATAGGAAACAAAATCTCTTACTCTGATGATATAAATGCCAACTTTATCCCTATCAATCTCAGGATTGGGCCCACCCTTACCCTGATGCTTGACGATTTTAATACCCTTGCCTTTACCCTTGATCTTAATAAATTGCTTGTGCCTACCCCTCCCATTTATGCCCGGGGTGAAAATAATGCACCCCTTGTGGATGATGACGGAAACTATATTATTGCAGAGGGAAGTGATCCCAACCGTGGTGTGGTGTCAGGTATGTTTGGATCGTTTACCGATGCCCCCGGAGGATTTAGTGAAGAGCTTAATGAAATCACTTATTCTGCCGGTATGGAATACTGGTACGACAACCAGTTTGCCATCAGAGCCGGATATTTTCACGAGCATGAAACCAAAGGAAACAGGAAGTTTTTTACCCTGGGTATCGGGTTGAAGTATACTGTATTTGGTCTGGATTTCTCCTATATTGTCCCTGTAGCTCAGAGAAGCCCGCTGGAGAATGTTTTTCGCATCTCACTCGGCTTCGATTTTGACGCCCTGTCTGCACAGCAAAATCGCGGACAGTAAAATACTCTTTAGGGAAAAATACTATATAAGCCGGGAACCTCAGGGTTACCGGCTTTTTTCATGGCAAAACAGGCTGCTGAAAACCGGATGCCTTACCGGCAAAATCCGGATATAGTTTGAACTTTCCCCGACACTGTTTACTTTTGCAGCAAATTATGGTCTAATTTAAATCTTTAGCAAATGAAGTTTAAGGTGGGATATGGTTATGATGTGCACAGGCTGGATGCTGGGTGCAAACTGATGATAGGGGGCATAGAAATCCCATTTAAAAAAGGATCTGTAGGTCATTCTGACGGTGATGTTTTGATTCATGCCATCATGGATGCGTTGCTGGGGGCAGCAGGTTTGCGGGATATTGGTTACCAGTTTCCCGACAACGACCCTTCCCTGAAAGGGATAGACAGCAAAATACTGCTTGAAAAAACCATGGCTCTGATAAAAGAGAAAGGTTTTTCCATCGGTAATATCGACGCCACAGTTGCCCTAGAGGCACCCAAAATCAACTATGCTGTTCCGCAAATGCAGCAAATCCTGGCCAACATTCTTGATATGTCCGTTGAGGACATATCCATAAAAGCCACTACAACAGAGAAGCTTGGATTTGTGGGACAGGGTGAGGGAATTGCCGCCCATGCAGTGGTTTTAATTTTTAAGTAAAAAAACACCCATACTATACCATGCCTAAATTAACAGAAGCTATCAAGTCCGAAAATGGAAGGAAAATACACTCTCCCTTTGTCAGATGGGTAATCCATCACGATGACAGCCTGTGGTTTAATGTGTTTTATATTGGTCTGGCGGTTGTATTGAGTATATGGCTGGGTTTGTTTTGGCTGGTGGCAGTAGTAGGTGTGCACGGTGTTTTTGAGATATACCGGCAGCACCTGCTGGGGCGCCGCCCTGCCAATGCTTTGCTGGAAACCCTGTGGGAGCTAAAGCTGGATATTGGATTGATAATTTTTGCTTTATGGCTGGGTGTTTATCTTGATTTTATTTTCGGCATAGCCGGTTTATCTGCCGGGGCCCGTGCTGCTGCCAATGTGGGGAGCAGAGCTGCCCAGACCGGAGCCCGTGCTGCTGTGTGGCAACGTTTTATCAGGGGTTTTTTTATTACCCTTGATGATGTGGGGCTGGCCCTGAAAGCCATGGGACGGCGCAGGAGCAAAAAAGAAAAGATCGATGAAGTGCAGGAGGTAATCATTCAGGCATCTGAGGATGACACTGCCCCGGAGCAGGGCTCATCATGGAGTAAAAAATACACTACAGGCGACTGGCTGGCGCTGCTGTTTTGTGGTATTTTTCTGCTGTTGATTCTTTTGGCTCCCCTTTTAACGGATAAAAGTGGCATTGAGGTTCTGAGGATGATAGCAGAGGATATGAAACCCTTTCCGTAATTTTATCTGCGCAGGGTAAATTTTTCTCCCAGGTACAATTTCCTTACCTGTTCGTCACTGGCCAGTTCTTCAGCGTTACCGGCTTTGAGGATGGAGCCTTCAAACAGCAGGTAAGCCCGGTCGGTAATGTTCAGGGTTTCGTGTACATTGTGGTCGGTGATAAGCACCCCAATGTTTTTTTCCTTAAGCTTGGTTACGATGGCCTGGATATCTTCTACTGCTATGGGGTCAACACCGGCAAAAGGTTCGTCAAGCAAAATAAAACTTGGATCCACGGCCAGTGAGCGGGCAATCTCGGTTCTCCTTCTTTCTCCCCCCGAAAGGGTAATTCCTGTGCTTTTGCGGATATGCTGCAATCCAAACTCATCCAGCAGGGTTTCCAGTTTTTCCTGCTGCTCAGCCTTGGTTTTTTTGGTAAACTCAAGCACCGCCTTGATATTGTCTTCCACACTGAGTGTGCGAAAAATACTTGCTTCCTGGGCAAGATAACCAATGCCTCTCTGAGCCCTTTTATACATGGGTTCATTGGTAATCTCCGCATTATCCAGGAAGATCTTTCCTTCGTTGGGCTTTATTAACCCAACAATCATATAAAAAGTGGTCGTTTTTCCTGCGCCATTGGGCCCCAGTAAACCAACGATCTCACCCTGGCTTACCTCAACCGATACTTTGTTGACAACCGTTCTTTTCTTGTATTTTTTGATCAGATGCTCTGTATATAGCCTCATGCTTGATTTTTTTCAGCTTACAACTTTCCGTAAGAAGTTGCAAAGGTATGGAATATCAGGATAAGTATGGTTGGGGTTTGTTGTTTTCAAGTTCTTCCCAGAATTCAACGGCGCGCCGCAGGTGGGGGATCACTATGGTTCCTCCCACAATGCTGGAAATGGCAAATACTTCGAACACCTCTTCTTTGGTTACTCCGTTTTCAAAGCATTTCTCCAAATGATATTTTACACAATCATCGCATCTGAGCACCATTGAGGCAGACAGTCCAATCATTTCCTTGGTTTTCACCTCCAGTGCCCCTTCAGCATAGGTGTTGGTGTCGAGGTTAAAAAGCCTCTTGAGTACCAGGTTGTCGGCACCCAGGATTTTTTCGTTCATTTTTTGCCGGTAGTCATTGAATTCTTCTATTGCCTTGCTCATATAATTCCTTCTTTTAAGATGTCATGTAAATGGATCATTCCAATATAATTTACGTTATCCATAACGAGCACCTGGGTGATGTTATTGTTTCTCATCAATTGCAATGCGTCTACTGCCAGGGTTCCTTTGCTGATGGTTTTAGGGTTTTGACTCATGATGTCGCCTGCTGTAAGGTTTTCTACATCCTGCCGGTTCTGAAGCATTCTTCTGAGGTCGCCATCTGTAATAACACCCAGAAGTGTGTCGCCATTCAATACGGCGGTGGCACCCAGTCTTTTGGTGCTGATTTCCAGAATTACTTCTCTGATGTTGGCTTTTAGGTTCACTGCAGGCTTCCCTGCGGTATCAAAGAGGTCGTCCACTTTAAGGTAAAGCTGCTTGCCCAGGGCTCCGCCGGGGTGATAGCGGGCAAAATCGCTGGCAGTGAAGCCCCTGCACTCCAGCAATGCCATAGCCAGGGCGTCGCCCATGACCAGCTGGGCCGTAGTGCTTGCAGTGGGTGCAAGGTTGCCGGGGCTGGCTTCTTTTTCTACCGTGGTGTTGATGATAAGATCGGCTTGTTTGGCCAGGTAAGATCCCAGGTTGCCTACCATGGCAATGAGGCAGTTGCCCTGAGATTTGAGCATGGGGGTGAGCACTTTTATTTCCGGCGAATTGCCACTGTTGCTTATGCAAAGGGCTATGTCGTCTTTTTGCAGTATGCCTAAATCTCCGTGGATGGCATCGGCGGCATGCATGAATATGGCAGGAGTGCCCGTTGAATTCAATGTAGCAACAATTTTTGTAGCTATTATGGCACTTTTTCCTATCCCGGTGATAACCACCCGACCCCTGGTGTTGATAATTTTTTCCACAGCCAGGGCAAAATCGTCAGTGATGAAATTCTTAAGGTTTACAATGGCTTCAGCTTCAATCTGGATGGTTGTAAGGGCCGAATTCTTTATTTCTGATCTGGTTTTCAGCATTTTTGGTTTTAAAAGATTAAATAACTTTGCGCACTCTTTTTAAAGTAGTAAATTTACTGTACAAACCTAATTATTTTTTTTGTTAGAGGTATTGGAAAATTGGGATTTGTTTTTCCTTTTCTCATGAAGACATAAGTCTGATTGGGATAC
>SLPR01000290.1 GCA_007131895.1 Bacteroidales bacterium
TACATTTTTACTTTTAACATGTTTTCAAGTTCATCAAAATGCTTTTTAAAATCCCTGTCGGTATCATACAAATTCTTTACTGTTTTGCAGGCATGCAATACAGTAGCATGGTCCTTTTTTCCCAGCTTACTTCCAATGGAAGCAAGAGAGTGTTTGGTATATGCTTTGGAAAAAAACATGGCCAGTTGCCGTGCCTGAACGATTTCTCTTTTTCTGGTACTGGAAGTGATTTTGTCTATAGGAATATTGAAATATTCTCCCACAGTGCTTTGTATGTGTTCAATGGTGATTTCACGAGGCGTACTTTTTACAAATTTCTGAATAACGCTGTTGGCCAGTTCTATATTGATTTCTTTTTTATTCATGGAAGATTGCGCCAGGATAGAAATCATGGCACCTTCCATTTCTCTGATGTTGGTATCAATACTGCTGGCTATAAGTTCTATTACATTGGCAGGCATTTCCACACCGTCGTTGTACATTTTTTTTCGCAGAATGGCAATCCGGGTCTCCAGATCGGGAATCTGCAAATCAGCCGAAAGTCCCCACTTAAACCTTGAGAGCAGCCTGGGTTCAATACCCTTCATTTCTACGGGAGGCTGATCGGAGGTAATGATAATTTGCTTACTGTTTTGATGTAACTGATTGAAAATGTGAAAGAATACATCCTGTGTTTTGGGTTTGCCTGCCAATGAATGGATATCATCAACAATCAAAACATCAATCATCTGATAAAAATGGATAAAATCGTTTTGATTAGAATTTCTTACTGCATCAATAAACTGATTGGTGAATTGCTCACAAGAAACATACAGAACCGTTTTATCAGGAAAGTTATTTTTTACCTCAATACCAATAGCGTGAGCCAGATGGGTTTTGCCCAAACCGCTCGAACTGTATAAAAGAAGAGGATTGAAAGAGGTTTTTCCTGGATTTTGCCCCACAGCAATACCAGCACTTCTGGCAAGCCGGTTGCAATCTCCCTGAACAAAGTTTTCAAAATTGTACGACTCAATCAACTGAGGGTGAATGTTCAGTTTTTTCAATCCCGGAATGATGAAAGGATTGGGAACGGACTTGCCACTATCTCTATTTAAATCTAAAGGCATAGTTACCGGTGGATTTTTTAGTGCTTTTCTGTTTAATGTTGGTGCATTTATGGTATACGGTTGGGTGTGGTTATATGCACTGTCCATAACTATGCTGTATTCGAGTCGTCCATCTACACCTAATTCCTTCTTAATGGTTTTCCGCAATAGCTCTATGTAATGTTCCTCAAGCCATTCATAGAAAAACTGACTGGGAACCTGAATGGTTAAAACGTTGTTAATCAGCTTAACAGGCTTGATGGGAGCAAACCATGTGTTGAAACTATTCTGTGGAATATTATCTTTAATAACGTTTAAACATTTTGACCAAATTAAATCATATGTGTTGTCCATCTTTAAAAAATAATCAAAATTCGTTGTGGTTATTACTCTGATTTTCTCTTCAGGGTTGATTTACAGTGCTATGGATTTTGTGGCTACCTCCCCCAATTGTTTCAACAAAAATTGTAAAAAAAAAGTTAATAAAAAAGTAATACTACGCTTGATTATTAAAAATTTTTGTTGTATTGCATTCGACGAAAGATTCGCTGTTATTTTTGTTAAAGTACAGGTCCATACGACCTAATCGAACACCGGCATACCCGGTTTGTCCAATATGAACTTTTTTACCTGCGGCGTTTTCTATTCTTGCGGGAGGATCGAGTAAAGTATGGGTATGTCCACCCAATATAATGTCTGTATACCTTGTTTTACGGGCTATTACAACATCACTGACCTTTCCTGTTTCATATTCATAACCCAGATGTGAAAGGCAGATTATGATATCGCAACCCAACTCTTCCTTGAGCAAACGTTCAACGCTGCGTGCAACATTAACGGGATCTACATAACGTGTTTCTCCGTATAAGTTTCTTCCTACCAGACCTTCCAGTTCAATGCCCAGTCCGTAAAGTCCGATTTTAAGATCTCCCTTTTCCATTACTTTATAAGGCATGGTTTTACCGTATAAAATGGTTGTGGAAAAGTCGTAATTTGAAATGACAAAAGGAAAACCTGCATGGGGCAATACTTCCAGAAAGCCATCCAGTCCATTATCAAACTCATGATTGCCCATGGTAGCAGCATCGTATCCCATTTTTGTCATAAGCAATAGCTCGGGTTCTCCTCCGTATACATTAAAATAAGGTGTTCCCTGGAAAATATCTCCTGCATCCAGCAGCAAAACATGGGGGGTGGTTTGCCTTATCTGGCTGATTACTGCCGCCCGACGGGCATATCCTCCCATGTTGGGATAATTAGGATCATTGGCAGGGTAGGGATCAATGCGGCTGTGCGTATCATTGGTGTGAAGAATACAAAGATGACTTATTTTTTCCTGGCCATAAGCCAGGAAAGGCAGGCCTGCCCCTAATGAAATACCTGCAATTAGTGAGGTTTTGGCAAATGTACGTCTGTTGATGTGATTCAAAGTCATGCTAAACTTTTCCTTTCTGACTTAAAGATTTGTATGATACCTGAAAAA
>SLPR01000467.1 GCA_007131895.1 Bacteroidales bacterium
CTTTTCTATATCCTATATTGCCCTCCCCGGACATAAAAAAATTGTTAAATTCCTTCTGTACTCTTTTATTTACGTGGCACAAAAGTAATTAGTTACAAAACTAAATAAAATTAATTTAATTTTGTCAGTGATTTTACTAAATTTTACACTACAAAATACCTAAAAAACCACTCATTTTCAATGAATTCTACACAAATACGACAAGCCTTTCTGGATTATTTTGAATCAAAAAGCCATTTCATAGAATCTTCTGCTCCGATGGTCGTAAAAAATGACCCAACCCTGATGTTTACCAATGCGGGAATGAATCAATTCAAAGATATTTTCCTTGGCAATTCACCGGCAAAAAATGTACGCGTTGCCAACTCACAAAAATGTTTGCGTGTATCAGGCAAGCACAATGACCTGGATGAGGTGGGACACGACACCTATCACCACACCATGTTTGAGATGCTGGGAAACTGGAGCTTTGGAGATTATTTCAAGAAAGAAGCCATTGATTGGGCATGGGAATTACTTACAGAAGTTTTGGGAATCCCACAGGAAAACCTTTACGTAACCGTTTTTGGAGGAGACAAAGAAGACGGGCTGGAATCGGACGAGGAGGCCAAAGCATTCTGGAAGCAATATGTTCCGGAAGAAAGGATTCTCTATGGTTCCAAAAAAGATAATTTCTGGGAGATGGGCGATTCAGGTCCCTGCGGACCATGTTCGGAGGTGCATGTAGACATTCGCAACAAGGAAGAGAAAGCAACAATTTCCGGACGTGACCTTGTAAATCAGGATCATCCGCAGGTAATAGAAATCTGGAACCTGGTTTTCATACAGTTCAACAGGCTTTCCAATGGTTCATTGCAGCCCCTGAAGGCAAAACATGTTGACACGGGCATGGGTTTCGAAAGGCTTTGCATGGTATTGCAGGGTAAACAGTCTAATTATGATACCGATGTTTTTCAGCCCTATATTCAGAAACTTGCTCAGCTTACGGGCAAAACCTATGGAGAAAACCAGGAAGAAGACATTGCCATGCGGGTAATCAGCGACCACGTAAGGGCCGTAGCCTTTGCCATTGCCGATGGCGAGCTTCCCTCCAACAACAAAGCCGGTTATGTTATTCGTCGCATATTGCGCAGAGCGGTACGCTACGGATATACTTTCCTTGATTTCAAAGAGCCCTTTATATATGAACTGGTGCCGGCAATGGTAGAAAATATGGGGCACTATTTCCCCGAACTGCCAGCCCAGAAAGACCTTATCATGCGGGTGATAGCAGAGGAAGAAAATACTTTCCTGAAAACCCTTGCCACTGGCATCCAAAAATTTGAAAACTACATCAAAACCCACCCCGACCAGAAAACCATTGACGGAAAATTTGCTTTTGAACTGTTTGACACTTATGGTTTTCCCATTGACTTGACACAACTAATGGCCAGGGAAAAGAATTATGATGTAGACATGGAGGGTTTTGAAGTGGGGATGAAGCAGCAGAAGGAAAGGAGTCGTGCAGCAGCCATTGTAGATACCGACGATTGGGTAGAAATCAACCCGGGCTCATCGGAAACAGTTTTTTTAGGTTACGAAAGTTTGCAGGCGAATGTAAAACCCTTGCGCTACAGAAAAGTCACCAGCAAAGGTAAAACCCTTTACCAGCTGGTGTTGGATCAAACACCTTTTTATGCCGAATCGGGCGGTCAGGTGGGCGATCGCGGTACACTTGAAGCCGGAGAGGTGAAACTTCACATCCTGGATACCCAAAAAGAAAACAACCTGTCAATTCATATTCTTGACAAGATACCGGCAGCATGGCCCGAAAAAATGGTTGCCACTGTTGATGAGCGCAAACGCAGGCTCACCGAAAACAATCACAGTGCTACCCACTTGCTACACTCTGCTCTGAGAAAGGTCCTGGGAGAACATGTACAGCAAAAGGGTTCATTGGTGGATGAAAAAAGACTTCGTTTTGATTTCTCTCATTTTGCCAAAGTTACAGATGAAGAAATTATCCGGATTGAAAACCTGGTTAATGAGCGCATCAGGGCCAATATACATCGTGAAGAACACCGCGACATCAGCATGGATGAAGCTCAGGGAATGGGAGCCATAGCACTTTTTGGAGAAAAGTATGGAGATAAAGTGCGGGTTATTGCTTTTGACCAGGAATATTCTGCTGAACTATGCGGAGGCACCCATGTGCATGCAACAGGTCAGATAGGCCTGTTTAAAATTGTTTCTGAAGGCGCTATTGCTGCAGGTATAAGAAGGATCGAAGCGGTAACCGGCCTGCTGGCTGAAAATTTTGTGAATGACAAAATCCAAATACTGAGCCAGGCAAGGGAAATGCTCAGAAATCCAAAGGATATACTCAAAGCTATTGAGCAATTGCAGCATGAAAATGAAATACTTTCCAAACAATTGCAGGAGTTTCAGAAAGGGCAAGCCATGAACATGGTGGGAGAGCTTAAAGAAAAGGCTCAGCTGATAGACGGCATCAATTTCATTGCCGTGAAACTCGGTATCGATAATGTCATGGCCAGGGACATGGCCTTTGAGCTGAAAAAGCAGATGGACAATATTTTCCTGGTTATTGGTCACCATTCGGATGGCAAGCCGGGTCTCACAATTATGATTTCTGACAATCTGGTAAAGGAAAAGAAACTGCACGCCGGAAATATTGTGCGTGAACTTGCCAAAGAAATACAGGGTGGCGGGGGCGGACAGCCTCATTTTGCCACTGCCGGGGGAAAGAATCCTGATGGCCTCGACAAAGCCATCTCCAAAGCCATCGAATTTGTAAAAAAATAAGTATACTTGCAAAGACGCTCTTACCATAAACCGGTAAAGCGTCTTTTTATTTTTTCTCAACCCAATCATTAAAAATCAAAACAAATCCAATGAGCGCTAAAAAATTACTTACTGAAATTCCCGCCGCAAGATGGGGGGTCCTGATTCTGGCAAGTTTTATCATGGCCACAAATTATTATTTCTATGATTTGCTGGCCCCGATCCAGGATCTGGTTCGTATCAACCTTGGTTTTTCGGCATCTGATTACGGACTGGTAATGTCAGCCTACGCCTTCCCCAACGTATTCCTGGCCATGGCTATTATCGGAGGGATTATTCTCGACAGGATGGGAATCCGCATCACGGGATTTTCCTTTATTTTCCTGATGGGAATTGGAGGAGCCCTGACTGCCTATGCTGCATCATCGACCTTCCTGGGCGGGGGATTTGGTTATAATTTTCTCAACTCATTCCTTACTTCTTATACTCCTCAGTTAAAACTGATGATTTTCGGATTCTTTCTTTTTGGATTGGGAGCAGAAACAAGTATTGTAGTTCTCTCCAAAATAATTGTCAAGTGGTTTAAGGGCAAAGAGATTGCACTTGCACTGGGCCTCAACCTGGCCATTGGCCGTTTGGGTGCTGCTCTGGCGTTTACCCTTTCGCCACGACTGGTGCACCCCGAGTGGACAACCGCCATATACTTTGGTGTATTGTTGCTTTGGATCGGGCTCCTTGGTTTCATCATTTATATGCTGATCGACACTAAGGTAGACCGCCAGGTAACTATTGATTTGAAAGATCCCGAAGATGAGTTTAAGCTAAGTGACCTAAAAGATCTGGTAACCAACCGCTCAGTAATTTACATCACGCTGCTATGCGTTACCTTTTACTCCGCGGTATTCCCCTTTCTGAAATTTGCGCCTGACCTGCTCATGAATAAGTACTCCATGCCCCGGCAAATGGCGGGCGATGTGACCTCTTACCTGTTCTACGGAACCATGATACTTACGCCGCTCTTTGGCTGGTTTACGGACCACCGCGGAAGAAGTGCTTCCATCATGTACCTGGGGTCAGGACTACTTATTATTGCCCACCTTATGTTTGCTCTTACCCAGATTGAGCCACGTATACCCATTGTATTGCTGGGGATAGCCTTCTCGCTGGTTCCGGCAGCCATGTGGCCTGCGGTTACGAAGATCGTCCCAACGGCAAAACTGGGAACTGCATATGGCTTTATGTTTTCGGTGCAGAACATCGGGTTGTTTATATTCCCCTATCTTATTGGCTTCGTGGTGGATTCATCCAACCCAAATTACCGTGCAGCCGTTGATGCTGATCAGTTTGAAATTGTACAGCAAGACAATATGCAATACAAGGGTAGTTACCTTGACCGAAAGGATCGCCCGATAGCCAACAGAGAAATCCTGGTAAACACCGTTATTTTTGAGGATATCATAAGTGGTAGTGTTGTATGGAATGAAAGCCACCAGGTCACTACTGACGCACAAGGGCAGTTTGAGATTGAGATTGGCAACGCTGAAACCCTCCTTTCTGCTGACTTCTCTAAACTGGATGATTCCTTTGAGTACAGGGCAGAACTCACCAAAACCCCAAAAAATGAAGACGAAGTGGTTGTTTACAATAATTCCTTTAACCGTGATGAAAATGATGTTTTTGTTTCATTGCTTCCCGGCGGCCATGAAGAGATGTATGAAAAAACCCATCGAGGCATCATAAGGCTATATGCTCCGGACGGAGAACTTGTATGGGAAGAATCAACACGTTTCTATGTTGACCCTGCCGGCCAGTTTGAAATAATCATGGGGCAAGGTCGCTTAGCCTATGCCAATCCGGATTTCTTTGGTATTACCGGCCAAAGATTTACTGCGGAAGTTATCAAACCTCTTGATTACACCAACCCCATGCTGGTTTTCTCAATCCTTGGATTTTTTGGTTTATTCTTTGCGTACCTGCTAAAACGAGATGACAAAACATCAGGTTACGGACTGGAATTGCCCAACAAAGTAAAAGAATAACCATTATTTCCCGGACATTGAATATTCATTGCCCGGCAATGGTTTCTTACTCAAAACACCCCATATTAGCCTGCTGCTATGTATGGGGTGTTTTTTGAACATGCGGATACATCAGGAAAACTCAGAAACGAATTTATGTATATGAATACAACATTGCAAAATCAGCTTGCTGCCCAACAAACATTTTACCTTTTTGAATGTTATTTAAACAAATAAATGCATCGCAGGCGCAGCAATAAAACATCCGGTTTTATTCGAAATCCTTAAAAGCTAAAGCTAATCACTTTTTATGGCGGCAAAAATTGTAATTTTGCCCGTATTAATTTTTCATTATGACTCTTATCAGTGAACTGAACGACTTTTGTAAGAATACATTGGTAGAACATTTGGGTATTGAATTTACCGAAGCAGGTGATGACTTTCTCAAAGCCCGCATGCCTGTAGATGCCCGAACAAAACAACCCATGGGAATCCTTCATGGCGGAGCCAGCCTGGCTTTGGCCGAAACTGTTGGAAGTGCTGCTTCAATTGGCATGGTTGACATTACAAAATACCATGTTGTGGGAATGCAAATGACCGCCAATCATATTGGACAGGCAACCAACGGATGGGTAAATGCTATAGCAACACTGGTTCATAAAGGCACAAGAACACATATTTGGGATATTCTCATCACCAGTGATGATGGAAAAAAAATATCCGTTTGCCGGCTCACCAATATGATCATTGAAAAAATATAAAGTCGGATGGAAACCCTGTCAACAAAATCCATAACACTGCAAAAGCTACATCGGCTGGCACTGGACAATGCCATTGCCTTTGTTACTTACCGTATGCCAAAAACATCCGGCCCCGTTACCCTTCTGCAGTGGGAAAGTGCTCCCCTGCGAATCCATGACATAAAGGATTTGAAAGGACAATCAGGATTTGTATTTGCCCCGTTTGACCATAAATCCGTAATTCCCATTCGGATTCTCAAGCCTGACCTGGTTTTAGAAGGAGATACCTTTTCAGCGCCCCGCAATGATGACTCCACTTTAGATGGTGTCAACCCTTCAGACTCACAAAACTTATCCCTGGCCTATACCAACAATTATGTTGCAGATAAGCAGGAATTCATGCATCAGGTGGAGAAAGTAAAAAGCATTATTTCCGGGCACACCATTTCCAAACTTGTACTTTCGCGCACCCACAGAGAAAACAAACCTGCAAACTTTGACTCAGCAACATTTTTTGATGCACTGGATAAAGCCTATCCCGAAGCGTTCGTTTTTGCTATATACATTCCTGACACAGGGCTTTGGTTTGGAGCGACTCCGGAACCCCTGCTTTTGATTCAAAACAATATGGTCTCGACAGCCTCCCTGGCAGGTACACGCAAGGCTGACATCCGGGGTAGTAAGCAACCCTGGGGAGAGAAAGAACTGGACGAACAACTAATAGTAACACAATATATTGAACGTCTTTTGCGGAAAAGAAACATCCAAAATATTGAAAAAAAGGGACCCTATACCTTTGGCGCAGGCAGTTTAGAGCACCTCAAAACAACCTTTAGGTTTCCCGCCACTGAACTCGGCGAACACACGGAAGAATTTCTTGAGGAATTGCACCCTACCCCATCGGTGTGTGGGCTGCCCAAGAGTGCTTCCATGGAGCTGATTGCAGGGATAGAGAAACACCGCAGGGAGTATTACTCAGGATTTCTTGGCCCCATGAACATGAAGGGGGACTGGAATATATACGTCAATTTGCGTTCTATGAAGGCCGTTGGGCAAAAACTGGAATATTACCTGGGAGCAGGGATTACCCAGGGGTCGGATCCGGAAAAAGAATGGGAAGAAACCCTGAACAAAATGAACACCATGAAGTCTGTTGTTGAATCCCTCAAAGATCATTAAAGCTATGCCGTCAATCAGAAGGGGAATAAGCGAACTGCCCTATTTATGTCATGCCTCTGGCGTGGAGTACGCCATCATCTCACCGGGTTCCAGAAATGCCCCCCTGACAATTGCTTTTTGCACTTTTTCGGGCATAAAAAGTATCAGCATCACCGACGAACGGTCAGCAGGCTATTATGCCCTGGGGTTAGCACAGCAGCTAAAAAAACCAGTGGTTCTTATCTGTACTTCGGGCACTGCAATGGTCAATTATGCGCCTGCACTAGCAGAAGCATACTACCTTAAGGTTCCCCTGGTGGCCATCACTGCAGATCGCCCGGCAGAATGGATTGATCAGAATGATGGACAAACCATCAGGCAGAAAGGACTGTTTGCCAATTTCATCAAAAATTCTCTGGAAGTTCCTGTGGAAACAGAAAAGGAAGAAGACTTATGGTTATTCAGGCGAAAAGTATCAGAAGTTATTAACTATGCAACATCGGGTGCGCCAGGGCCGGTTCATATCAATGTTCCTCTCAGGGAACCCCTTTATGACCCGCTGCCGGAAGTAACAGAGCCACCCCTGGTAATTGAAGCCCTTTATGGCACCCCGGTGCTTTCGCAGCAGCAAACTTCATCTCTGAGAAAGCTATGGCAATCATTTGAAAAAAAACTGATACTCTGCGGCATGTCTTTTGAAGACCCCGGGCTTTCTCAAGTCCTTGAATCCATCATAACCCATAAGCAGGCGGTCGTTTTCAACGAAAACCTCTCAAACCTTAAGATTGAAGGCAGCATTGACACCCCCGACAGCTTCATCGCATCATTGAGCGATAAGCAAAAAGATGACTTTCGACCTGACCTTCTTATTACCATAGGAGGCCCGGTAGTTTCCAAACGGCTGAAAAAGTATCTCAGGGCCAGCAAACCCGCTGAGCATTGGCACATTGCTCCCAACATTTCTTTTACCGATACATTCCAGTCTCTTAACCGAAGCATAGGAATTGAACCGGTAGATTTTTTCAACACAATGGTTCCCGACAAAACCGGAAACACCCAATACCCGGAATTGGCTAAGCAAGTTGCACAACATTTAAAAGATATTCATACCCGGTTTATTGAACAAATTCCATTTACGGATCTTGCTGCCTACAAAACCATTTTTGAGCATCTGCCTGAAAACTGCAATCTTCATCTTGCCAACAGCACACCGGTAAGATATTCACAGCTTTTCCCCACCCAAAATACAATAAACTACTTTTCCAACAGGGGCACATCAGGAATTGACGGTTGTGTTTCTACTGCAGCAGGAGCGGCTATGGCCAGCAAAAAAACCAACATCGCCCTTGTGGGCGATCTGGCCTTTATATACGACTCCAACGCACTCTGGAACAGCCGGTTGACAGACAACCTGCGTGTAATTATAATAGACAACGAAGGAGGCAATATTTTTAAACTTATCGACACCTCACCGGTTATCAATCCTATCCGGGATTTCTTTGAGACACCCCACCAGGTAAAAGTTGATAAACTTTGTGAGGCTTTTGGGGTTGAATACTTCAAAGCAGATAACAACAAACAACTGAAAGAAATTTTAACCGGATTTTTTAAACCAAACCAACGTCCGGCAGTTTTACATATACAAACCACGGGCGAGCTATCGGCCAAAACATTCAAACAGTATTATCAATTTATTTCTCAAAACAAATGAGTACAAAAAGAAACTGGACACCGCTAAAAGAGTACAGCGAGATAAAATTTGATTTTTTTGAAGGCATTGCAAAAATCACCATTAACCGCCCCCGTTATTACAACGCTTTTACTCCTGACACCATAGAGGAAATGAAAGACGCCATGGTAATCTGCAGAGAAAATGATGATATTTTCACGGTTATCATTACCGGTGAGGGAGATAACGCTTTTTGCAGTGGCGGAGATCAAAATGTAAAAAATATTGGTGGCTATGTGGGGAAAGATGGCGTACCCCGTTTGAATGTACTTGACCTTCAGAAACAGATTCGCTCATTGCCCAAGCCTGTAATTGCCATGGTAAACGGCTATGCCATTGGAGGCGGCCATGTATTGCACGTAGTATGCGACCTTACCATTGCTTCGGATAATGCCATCTTTGGACAAACCGGCCCAAAGGTGGGCAGTTTTGATGCAGGCTTTGGTTCCTCTTATCTGGCGAGGCATGTAGGACAGAAAAAAGCACGTGAAATTTGGTTCCTCTGTGATCAATACAGTGCTGAGGAAGCCCGTGAAATGGGTATGGTCAACAAGGTAGTCCCATTGGATCAGCTGGAAGATACCACCGTGGAATGGTGTAAAAAGATGATGAAACGCAGTCCGCTGGCTTTGCGCATGATCAAGGTGGGGCTGAATGCTGAACTCGACGGTCAGGCAGGAATCCAGGAACTGGCAGGCAATGCCACCCTTCTTTACTATCTAACCGAAGAAGCCCAGGAAGGCAAGCATGCATTTCTGGAAAAACGCGACCCTGACTTTAAGAAATACCCCAGGTTTCCGTAAATCAGATCTTCTCTGTCCAATAGATTACAGCAATGAATAAAAGGTAATCCCATCCGACATAACACACAACTGGCAACCATATTACAAACTTAAAGAAACTTCCCTTCAATGAAAAAAATACAATCCTGGATAGAGGCGGCAAGACTAAAGACTTTGCCTCTGGCACTGGCAAGCCCTCTCATGGGGAGTTTTCTTGCATGGTCTGAGAGTGGATTCAGGTGGAGTATTTTTATCCTTGCCACTACCACCACACTGTTGCTTCAGGTCTTGTCGAATCTGGCCAATGATTATGGAGATCATGCCAGCGGTGCGGATAATGAAGAACGTATTGGCCCGAGGAGATTGGTGCAAAGCGGTGAGATAAGCCCATTGCAGATGAAGAAAGGGATTATCATCAACATAATCCTCGCATTAGCGAGTGGTCTCCTGCTTATCGGGTTTGGGGCGAGTGGCAAGAATACGGGCATTATCCTGTTGTTTCTCCTGTTTGGACTAACAGCTATTGTTGCTGCTATTAAATATACTGTTGGAAAAAATCCTTATGGATACAAGGGATTTGGAGATATCTCGGTGTTTTTGTTTTTCGGATTGCTGGGAGTACTGGGCACCCACTACCTGCATACCGGCACATTCAACCCCTGGCATGCTATGCCAGCCGCTGCCATTGGTCTGCTCAGTGCTGGCGTATTGAATCTCAACAACCTACGCGATTATGAAAGTGACAAAAAAGCCAATAAAAAAACACTGGTAGTGTGGATGGGCAACCAACGTGCAAAATACTACCATCTTGCACTTATCATCGTTTCTGCAATCCTGGGCCCCCTGTACGTCATTTTCAATTACCATTCGGCATACCAGTTTCTCTTCCTGCTCGCATTTCCATTGTTTTATCGCAATGTAATAGCGGTATTTCGCTACAGAGACCCTCTGGAACTGTATCCCGAACTCAAAAGACTGGCACTTGCCACGCTCTTTTTTGTGGTTACCTTTGGTATAGGCATGCTGATATAACCTTCTGCAGAATAATGGAAGAATTATTAAAAAAGATAGA
>SLPR01000423.1 GCA_007131895.1 Bacteroidales bacterium
GAACAAACTTAAGAATACCAAGCTTACCTGCTCCTTCTTCAAAATAATTTACATAGCCTTTAAGTTCTTTACCTTCGATTTTCAGGATACCCGACGATGTAGTTGCGGGTGCTGCCAATTGGATAAAAGGAAATCCTTTTTCAAAATTTCGAATTTGTTCAAGTGCTGTTTCTTCAGCAATTCCCTTCTTTTCAAGTTGGGATAAATCTCCTTGTGTAAACATAGCTCGTTTTTCGTTTTAAATTATCTTTCAAAAGCATTAAACTTTATTGATTCCATGGAATATGTATAAACATCAAGATGTCAAAGAAGTATCTTCTTCACGAACAAGCATAAGGATGGCAGAATGGGGTACAATATAGTACTTTTCTTTATCAAACTCAATTTCAAACGCACTATCCTGGAGGTAAACGGCCAAATCACCTTCATACACCTGTAAGGGAAAATACTTCAGGTTATCTCTTGATTCTTTCCAGGGCTCATCACTGTCAATGGGTGCAGGAATGGGATAACCCGGCCCCGCTTTGATAACATAACCGCTTTGAATTTTACGCTTTTCTTCAACTCCGGGAGGCAAATACAGCCCCCCTTTGGTTCTTTCTGTTGCCGACTTGGGTTTTATCAACACCCTGTCTCCTATTAAAATAAACTTATTAAGGTCATCACCATCAATTTTCAGTAACATATTCTGTAGTTTATTTTTATATGTTTACAATGAATAACGTTTTAACTATCGGTAAAAACCAATACACAAACCTAAGGATTTTTAACCAATAAATTGTGCTAAAATCTTTTTAACAGCACAATTTTAAAACAATAATCTTACGTTTATGTTATGTTAAGTATAGGTAAAATGCACTTAACCCGAATATTTTGCCTGCTCCCTAAAAAAATGTTGAACTTTCTAAAAATCATACCATGAAAAAAAGGCTTTTATTAATGAGTAATTCGACCAATTATGGCGAAAAGTATTTAGGCTATGCTCGTAAACACATAAAGGATTTTTTGGGTAGGGATATCCGAAAAATCGCCTTCGTACCCTATGCAGCTGTTGATGTTTCCTACATTGAATATACCAATCAGGTAAGTGATGTTTTTTCTGAACTTGACTACAGCGTCAGGTCTACCGAAGATATACAGGGCGCTGCTTCCGTGCTGGAAGATGCTGAGGCTATTGTTGTGGGAGGGGGCAATACTTTCCACCTTTTACACATGTTGTACGAAAAAGAGTTGATGGATATCATCAGGAAGAAAGTAGAAAACGGAACTCCCTTTATTGGGTGGAGTGCAGGAAGCAATGTGGCTTGCCCCAACATAAAAACCACCAACGATATGCCTGTAATTCAACCTGCAAGTTTTGACGCTCTTGCATTGGTTCCTTTCCAAATCAACCCGCATTATACTGACGGGAAAATCCCCAACCACAATGGTGAATCCAGAGAAGAGCGGATAAGGGAATTTCTGGAACTCAACCCCGAATTCCTGGTAATTGGACTCAAAGAAGGAACCATACTGAAAATTGAAGATGCCGAAGTAAAACTCCTGGGCAATAAAACCCTCAAAGTTTTCAGAAAAGACGCTCCTACACTTGAATATGACAGCAACTCATCGCTTGATTTCATTCTGAAGTAAAAGCTGGACCCACTAATAACCTGATTTTGTTGCCCATACTTCAATATATTTGCAGTATGGGCAATTTCTTAACTGCCCCATCAATACTTTTACATCCATGAATATTGAATATAAAACTCCCGGACACACAATTGCTGAAAAATCTCCGCTGTTAATAGAATCAGTGAGAACTTTAAAAGGTGCTAACTATTACAGCGCGGGCTCTGTTATAATAGTAAGGCTCAACCTGGCAGAATATGACGAGAGGTTTACCCATACCATTGAAGGCTTTTATGATGCTCTTCAAGGCACACTTCCCACCCTTTACGATCATCATTGCAGTGAAGACCGTCCGGGGGGCTTCTTTAAAAGGGTACAAGACGGAACCCTTCTGGGGCACGTTGCCGAACATATAGCCATAGAATTGCAAACCCTTGCCGGAATGCCGGTGCAGTTTGGTAAAACAAGGGCATCTAAAGAGCAGGGAGTTTACAATGTTGTCTTTCGTTTTTTTGATGAACAGGCTGGTATTTATGCCGGGAAAGCTGCTGTAAGCCTGTTGAACAGCTTATTGTTGAAAAAGCAAACCCATGTTCAGGACATTGTTGATACCCTTGTAGCCATAAGAGAATTAAGTATGCCGGGGCCGGGTACCCAGGCCATCATTGCACGGGCCCGCAAGAAAGGGATACCTGTGCTGAGAGTGGACCCTTATAACCTTATTCAACTGGGTACAGGCAAATACCAGAAACGAATCAGGGCAACCCTGGGCCCCAAAACCGGCTTTGTGGCGGTTGAAAATGCAAAAGACTCTTTCCTTGCTACTATGATGTTGAGGGATGCGGGGATTCCGGTTCCGGTAACCATTAAAACCAACAAAATCCATGATGCTCTTGATTTTCACCGCTACCTTGGAAAACCCATGGTGGTAAAACTGCCATGGAACAGCA
>SLPR01000195.1 GCA_007131895.1 Bacteroidales bacterium
CATATCTTGCATTGGAAAATTTACTTGAAAGTAAAACTATTTTGGCTTATTTCAAAATAAAATTCCGACTATTGAAATAAAGATGCAAAGTAAGTTATTCACAATTGCCTTCTATGAAATAAAACCCGTCTAAATTGCTGGTTGCCGGGTTTATTCAGGTTCTCGTTATTTTTTACACATTGGCGTAAAGAAATCGCTTGATGCTCTTTTTGGGCGTTTTTTCAAATTCTTCCGAAAAGATGCGAACGGCAGAAACACCCATATAGGTGGGCATGTTTTGATTAAGAAACCTGCGATGCTCTTCAAAAACTTTCTTCAGATCTTCGTCATTCAGCCCTTTTTTATCGGCAGTCTCATGGTCCGGATAAATCAGAATAATAAGTTTGTTGTTTTTTTCCGTTACAAGCGACTCCTGCACAAAAGGCAGGTTATTGTACCTGGCTTCAATCTCCTCCGGGTAAATATTTTGTCCTGAGGGGCCCAGGATCATGCTTTTGCTGCGACCTTTGATAAATACAAAATTGTCACTGTCAATCAGCCCAAGATCTCCGGTATGCATCCAACCGTCGGGTTCGAGGGCAGCCTGCGTTGCTTCAGGGTTTTTGTAGTAACCTTGCATTACATTTTCCCCTCTTAACAAAATTTCCCCTGCTTCATTACAAGGGTCCGGAGAGTCAATTTTTATTTCCAGGCAGTCAACCGGTTTGCCTGCCGAGCGCAATTTTGTTTTGTTCCAGCTGGCATAGCTAATCAGGGGAGCGCACTCTGTCATTCCATAGCCAATAGAGAAAGGAAATTTGATTCTGTGCAGAAAATCTTCTACTTCACTGCTCAGGGGAGCGCCCCCAATCACGATTTCATGAAAATTGCCGCCAAATGAGTCTGTAAGCTTTTTTTTGATTTTGTTTTCAATAACAGTACTCAGAAGAGGCAGTTTGAGCATCAATTTTATGGACGATTTTCCCAGGGCCGGCAGTATTTGTTTTTTGTATATTTTCTCCATGATAAGCGGAACGGCAAGAATCAGTCTCGGTCTTATTTCTTTGAACGCTTTCAGGATGATTTGAGGCGATGGAGTTTTGGTAAGGAATGTTATGTGTGCACCGATGGTAAATGGCCACAGAAACTCAAAGGCACATCCATAAGCATGGGCCAGGGGCAGGAAAGATACAATATCGTCTCCCGACTGCAGGGGCATGTTGTTATTGGCATAAATAAGATTGGCTGCCAGATTGTTGTGGGTAATCATCACCCCTTTGGTGAAACCTGTAGTACCTGATGTGTAGCTAAAAACAGCCAGGGAGTCATTCCCAATGGAAGGCAGTTGAAAAACAGCAGCACCTGTCAGGTTATCAAGTTTCTTCTGAATCCCGCTGTTTACAGACTCCCTGAAGGCTTCTGTTTTGCGCGGATTGTCTGCGTGCAGCAGTGAAAAATCATTCAGTGAAAAGGTAAACCGCACCTTCTCCATCTGATTGCTTTCAAGGTTTTCGAAGATATTATCTGCGGAATAAAGCAAAATGGCATCCGAATGATTGACAATATGATGGATGTCAGAGGGTTTGAAGTCGGGCAAAATGGGTACGACCACCGCCCCGTAGGTGACAGTGGCAAGGTAAACAACGGTCCAGTTGATGGAGTTTTTACCCACAAGGGCTATTTTGTCACCTTGTTGGACTTCTGCCTCTTCAAATTGGGTATGGAGCAGGAGTATTTTTTCTGCCATACCTGAGAAAGTTATACTGTCTCCACCATAGTTGGTCATGGCCTTGTTGTCCCAGTTTTTTCTGATACTTTCCTGTATCAGATTCACAAGTTTTTCCTTCATCATAGCTTTTTCAGTTTGGTTTGAACTCCTTGCAATCAGCAAACCAAATGTAAATGAAATAAGTTACGCATCCATGTATTTGTTGCATTTTAACACAACAGATGTTTAAAGGTGAAGTTTAAATTAAATGATAAATCAACAAGGCGGTGTTTTTATCGGATAAAGCGGTCAAGTCCATACTTGCCGCTTCCTGTGATGAAAAGAATAATATATACAAGCAGGTACAAAAGCCCCATTTCCATTTTTGAAAAGGGATCGTTGGCATGCACAATGAATACTGCCACAAACATGGTGAAAATAAGAGAGAAAGCAGCCAGGCGTGTTGCCAGCCCCAGCATGATGAGCAAAGAACCACCTACTTCTGCAAGGGTTGCCATGGTTAGCGAGAGCACCGGCCCCATGCCCAGCGGATCGGGGAAGGTGATTTCTCCGCCACCTGTCAGGCGCATGAGTTTGGGCCAGCCGTGGGTGAGCATCAAGGCCCCAATGCCCAGACGGAGAATGAGAAGGGATAGGTTTGCCTGAAAAGAACTTACAGTTGAGTAGAATAATCGTTTCATCTGTTCATGATTTTTTTAAAGTGGTCAGATGGAACCTCCTTTATGATCATGCTCGTGTGTGTTTTAAGCCAATCATGGAGGTTTCATATTTAGCTGGTTTCGAATTAGGTTTGCTTTGTCAGATTAAGATTCGTTTGGTGTATTCTGGTTCATTA